>JBIKUT010000153.1:0-5614 GCA_044347465.1 Ramlibacter sp. | reverse complement strand
TCGGCGGCTCCGCCATGACGCGCCTGCGGTTGGATTTCGCGATGACGATGCTGACCGACAAGCTCTCCCCCGACTGGGCGCGCCGCGCCAAGGTCACGGCGGGCCTGGGGGTCGTGGCCTTCGCCCTCGCACTGGCCCTGATGTGCTGGCTGTGGCTGGACCCAGCCGGTCTGGCGCAAGCGGGCTTTGACGCCAAGCGCTTTGCCGCCGCCACCTTCAACTTCGTCTACACCGAGCGCACCCAGACGCTGAACTGGCCGTCTTGGGCCCTGTACCTGATCGTGCCGATCTTCTCCTCCACCCTGTTCGTCCATGGCCTGGCCAATGTGCTGGAAGACCTGGGATGGGCGCCCGCTGCACGCGCGCGCGGCTTCGATCTCGGCGGCAACGAGGGCATCAACTGATGCTCACCCTCGGCGCCTTCGCCCTCTTGCTGCTGGTCGGCGTGCCGATCGGGCTCTCGCTGTGCCTGGGCGCGGTGGTCTACATCGCCGACTCGGGCAACCCGCTCTTGTTCAACAACTATCCGCTGCAGCTGTTTGGCGGCGTCGACAGCTACGGCCTGATCGCGATCCCCCTGTTCATCCTGATCGGCGAGATCATGAACGGCGGCGGCATCACCCAGCGCATCGTGCACATGGCGATGGCCTTCGTCGGTTCGATGCGCGCGGGCCTGGCCTATGTCAATGTGCTGGCCAACATGATGGTGTCCTCCATCCTCGGATCGGCCACCGCGCAGGTGGCGATCATGTCGCAGATCATGGTGCCGGAGATGGAGCGCAAGGGCTATGACAAGACCTTCGCCGCCGGCCTCACCGCCTATGGCGGCATGCTCGGGCCCATCATTCCACCTTCGGTGATGTTCGTGGTCTATAGCACCTTGGCGCAGGTGTCGGTCGGCGACATGCTGATCGCCGGCATCGTCCCCGGCCTGATCCTCACCGCGATCTTCTGCGTGATCATCGCCATCCTGGGCGTGATCCACCAGTTTCCGCGCGCCGAAAAACGCACGTGGGGCGAGCGTGCGCGCACGGTGCTCGAAACCGCCCCCACGCTCTTGATCCCCATCGTCATCGTCGGCTCCATCCTGTCGGGGCTGGCCAATGCCACCGAATCGGCCGCAGTGGGCGCCGTGGTGGCGGCCCTGGTGGGGCGCTTTTGGACGCGCGAGTTTCGCTTCGAGCAACTGCCCCAGATGCTGCTGCGTGCGGGCGTGTATTCGGCCATCGTGTTGTTCCTGGTGGCCGCCGCCTCGGTGTTCTCGTGGGTCCTCATCTACGGAAAGATCCCGCAGGCGATTGCCGCCTCCGTCCAACAGATCGCGGCCGACCCGGTCACCTTCCTGCTGCTGGTGAGTGTGGCGCTGCTCCTGATTGGCACGGTGATCGACGGCGTTCCCGGTCTGATCATGACGGTGCCGATCCTGCTGCCGATTGCCACCGCGGTCTACGGCATCGACCCGCGCCACTTCGGCGTCGTGGTGGTCGTCAACCTCGTGCTGGGGCTGCTCACGCCACCCGTGGGTCTGTGCTTTTTTGTCGCCTCCGCCGTCACGGGGGCCAACCCCGGGAAGATGTTCATCGTCACCCTGCCCTTCTTCATTGCGTCCTGCCTCTTGCTGGTCGCTTTGTGCCTGTATCCCTCGCTTTCGCTGATGTTGCTCAAGTAAGTTCCCCACCCACAACCACCCCAGGAGACTTCCATGCCCATTGCCCGTCGTCAGTTGCTTGCCGCTTCGGCCATCGCCTCCCTTGGCTTCCCTGCGATTTCCGTGGCGCAAACGCGCCAGCTTCGCCTGGGCATCCTCACGCCCAACGGCCACCCCTGGAACGTTGCCGCCCTGAAGGTGGCCGACATGCTGAATCAGGAAACCAAGGGCCGCCTGACGCTCACCGTCTTCCACTCCGGTCAGCTGGGTAACGAAGCGGCCATGCTGCAGCAGATGCAATCGGGCGCTCTGGACATGGGCTGGATCATGGCCGCCGAACTGGGCTCGCGCGTACCGGCGATTGCCGCGATCACGGCACCCTATGTGGTCGACTCCACCGCCAAGATCGCGCGCCTGGTGCGTCACCCGGTGGCCATGAAACTGTTCGACACCCTGCCCGGCGAAACCGGCACCATCGGCCTGGCCTGGGGCATCACCGGCATGCGCGCGATCTTCGCCGCCCGCGACGTGAGCAAGATCGCCGACATCCGCGGTATGAAGCTGCGTATCAACCCCACCCCGGCTTACCGCGACTTCTACCAGCTATTGGGCGCGGCCCCCACGCCCATCCCCACGCCCCAGGTCTTCGATGCCATGTCCAACGGCCAGGTCGACGGCCTGGAGGCCGACCTCGAGTTCTCCTGGAACCAGCGTTTCGACAAGGTCTCCAAATCGATCCTGCAGATGAACGCCATCTTCATGCCCGTCATCGCCCTGGTCTCGGGTCGCGTCTGGCAAGGCATGCCGGCGGGTGACCGCGATCTGATCGCGCGCGCTGTGCGCTCCGCGCTGGATGCACAGGTCAACGACCTGGCCGGCAACGAACCCAAGCTGATCGAGCAGTTCAGGGCCACTGGCATCCCGTTCCGCGCAGCCAACCGCGCCGATGCCGAGGCCGTGGTCGCCGAGTACGACAAGATCTGGCTGCCCAAGGCACCGATCCTGGCCGAACTGCGCAAGGCCGGTCAAAGCCTCTAAGCCCCGCGCGCGATCGCCGATCCGAACACCCCTCCACCTAGACAGACCCGATCCATGTCCGCTTCTATTTTTTCGGGCGTCATCCCGGCGCTCATGACCCCTTGCGGGCCCGACCGTCAACCCGACTTCGACGCACTCGCGCGCAAAGGGCGCGAGCTGGTCGATCTCGGGATGAACGCGGTCGTCTACTGCGGGTCCATGGGTGACTGGCCTTTGCTCTCCGACGAACAGCGCATGACGGGCGTCGAGCGTCTGGTGCAGGCTGGGGTGCGGGTGGTGGTCGGCACTGGCGCACAAAACCCTGCGCGTGCGGCGGCGATTGCCGCCCACGCGCAGCGCTGTGGTGCCGGCGGCTTGATGGTGATTCCGCGCGTGCTCTCGCGCGGAAGTTCGATCGCGGCGCAGCGTGCGCACTTCGAGGGCATCCTCGCGGCGGCCCCCGATCTGCCCGCGGTCATCTACAACAGCCCCTACTACGGCTATGAGACCCGGGCCGATCTGTTCTTCGAGCTGCGTCGCCGCCATCCCAACCTGATCGGGTTCAAGGAATTCGGCGGGGCCGCCTCGCTGCGCTACGCCGCCGAACACATCGTGGGCGAGGACGCTGGCGTCTCGCTGCTGGTGGGTGTGGACACCCAGGTCTTTCACGGCTATGTCAATTGCGGTGCGGTGGGTGCCATCACCGGCATCGGCAACGTGCTCCCGCGCGAGGTGCTGCTGCTGGAGTCCCTGTGCCGCCAGGCGGCGGCGGGCGATGCCAAGGCGCGTGCGCGGGCCCTGGCGCTGGATCAGGCGCTGGGCGTCTTGTCCTCCTTCGACGAAGGCGTCGACCTGGTTCTTTACTACAAGCACCTGATGGTGCTCGAGGGCCACACCGAGTACACGCATCACCTCAATCCCACCGACAGCTTGACGCCGGGCCAGAAGCGCTACGCCGAGCAGCAGCTGGCGCTGTTCAAGACCTGGTATCGGCAGTGGTCGGCGGCGTAAGCCCGTCGGCTGCCAGCGCGGCCTCGCGGCCGCGCGCCATGTCCACCTTCACCAGCAGAATCAGTCCCGCCACAAAGAGCACGGCGGTCGACAAGATCGCCACCCGCTGGTTGCCCCCTGCCGCCCAGGTGATCGCCCCGTAACTCAGAGGCCCGATGATCGCGGCCAAACGCAGGGCCACCGACCACAGGCCATAAAACTCGGCCAACTGGCGCGGCGGCGCGAAGAGGCCCGCCATCGCCCGGCCCGCCGACTGGCTCGAGCCCATGCAGATGCCCGCAATCGCAGCGGCCCACCAGAAGCTGCCCTTGCTGGTGCTCAGCGCCGCGATCACGCAGGTCAGGATCCAGCCCACCAGCGTGCTGCCCAGCGCGAGCTTGTGGCCGATGCGGTCTTGCAGATAGCCCCAGGCCAGCGCGCCGGCTGCCGCTGCCGCATTGAGCGCGAAGATCAGCACCATCGTCTCCTGCGGCGCAAAACCGATCACCTGCTCGGCGTAGATCGCGGCCAGCGAAATCGCCACCGCCACACCGCCCTGGTAGCACACCGCACAGGCCATCAGCCACATGAAATCCGGATGCTGGCGGGCCTGGGCCAAGGTGGCCTTCAGGCGGGCCCAGCTCGCACGCAGACCCTGCTCCTGCGCCACCTGCGGATGGGGCTGCGCACGCTCCTGGAGCAGCCAAAACGTGAACAAGGACGCCCCGCCATACATCGCGGCGGTGATCCCCAGCGTCACCGGCACGAACTCGGACGCCGGCATGCCCTGGGCCTGCGCCCACAGCACATAGGCCAGGCACACACCCAGCGTGAGCATGCCGCCCACATAGCCCAGACCCCAGCCCCAGCCGCTGACCTTGCCCATGGCCTCCGGCCGCGCCAGCTCGGGCAGAAAGGCGGCCGTGAGCGACTCGCCCCAGGCGTAGAAGGTATTGGAGACGATGATGCCCACGATCGCCCAGGCCACCGCCCCCGGACCGACCGCTGCCAAGGCCGCGGTACTGAGCACACAGCCCACCGTCACCATCGCCAGCAGCCGCTTCTTGGCCGCGCGCCGGTCGGCCCAGGCGCCCAGGCTGGGCATGGTCAGCATCACGATCGCGTAGGACACGCTCAAAGCGGCCGTCCAGGCGAAGGTGGCCCAGGCCGCCTTGCCGGCGATCCCACCCACGAAGTAAGCCGCGAACACGGCGGTGATGACCACCGTGGTGTAGCCGGAATTGGCGAAGTCGTACATCGCCCAGCCGAACACCTCGCGGCGGCGCACGCCGGGGTTCAGGGTGCGATCAGTAGGGGCGTGATCGGAAGAGGAGGCCATACCGCCAGCATAGCGAAGCGCTCAGCGGCGGCCAGGGGGCCGCGCGATGTCAGTGCAGGTGACGCGGGCGGCGTCCGCCGCCATGGCTGCCGCCCGAGCCACCGCCACTGCCCCGGGGGGGCTTGCCCAGCTCGAGCGAGCTGACCAATTCATCAAAACGCTGGCTGAAGAGGCGATCGATCTCGGTCACCACCCCGCCCAGCTCGGCGCCGTCGAAATGGCGCTCCATGAGGTGCACCACATCCTCGACCAGCAGGTCACGCTGCACCTGCATGATGGCTGCCGGTGTGGGGCCGACAAACAGCATGACGAAGTCGTCGCGGGCCTGTGCCTCGGGTGGCTCTTCTTCTTCGTCGAATTCGGTGTCGTAGAAGGTGACCTCGAGCGCGGCGCCTTGCGCGGCGAGCTCGTTGAGGTTCATGCACATCTCGTCGAGCGCCTGGCGAAAGTCGTCGTTGCCGGGGATCGTCCAGCACAGGGTCAGCAGGTGCTGGGTCGCGTCAAAGCGGATGCCGGGCTCTTCTTCGTAGGCGCTCTCGCTGGCGTCGGCCAGGGACTTGGCGCCCGCGTACTTCCACAGGGGCTTCAAGGCGTCCTGGATCTGAGCGAAACCCACGTCG
>JBIKUT010000152.1:0-5663 GCA_044347465.1 Ramlibacter sp. | reverse complement strand
GGGCTCGGCGCTTTAGCTCAGTCGGTTAGAGCGATGGAATCATAATCCACAGGTCCGCGGTTCGAATCCGTGAAGCGCCA
The DNA here is from genome assembly GCA_044347465.1 of Ramlibacter sp. Lineage (GTDB taxonomy): Bacteria > Pseudomonadota > Gammaproteobacteria > Burkholderiales > Burkholderiaceae_C > Ramlibacter. Next base: position 5,583 of record JBIKUT010000152.1, on the reverse strand, counting down.
CCAAATTCAAGCCCTTGGCAGTGATGCCAGGGGCTTTTTCTTTGCCGATCGCATTGACCCACGTCAACGCCTACGCCGCGCATGGGGCCTAGCATGGCCTGCTTCAGGAGATCTCCATGAGCGCACACCTCACCGCCAGCCAAAAGGCCCTGCTGTCCACCGAACTCGAGCAGCATGCGCGCGAGTTGCGCGCCCAGCTGGATGCCCACCTGCATGGTCAGTCGCGCGTCGATCGTGCAAATGAGGTGCTTCACCAGGACGACGACGACGCCTCGCAACGCCGCCCCGAGCTGGCGGTGGCCGCCGCACTCACCGACCGAGAGCAGGTCGAGCTCGAAGCCGTGGCCCAGGCCCTCGAGCGCCTGCGCAGTGGCCGCTACGGCGTGTGCAACACGTGCGGCGTCTACATCCCCTTCGACCGCCTCAAGGTCCAGCCCTGGGCCACGCAGTGCGTGCCCTGCGCCTCGTGAGCGCACCCCCACTCAGCCCACGCTGACCTAGCGCGAAGCGGCGCGTCTCCTCGGGGACGTTTGAACAATTCCAGTTTACTTACGATGATGTCCCGCGCACAGTGCCGCAAAGACACAAGAGGGACAGAGGATGGAGACCATCGCAGTCGGTTGTGGCGCCGGCTTTTCCGGTGACCGCTGCGACGCCGCACCGCCCGTCGTGCGCACCCTGATCGAACGCGGCGGACCGACCGCCCTGATCTTCGAAAACCTCGCCGAGCGCACGCTAGCCCACCAGCAGCTGGCGCGTCGTGCCGACCCTTCGCGCGGCTACGAGCCGCTGCTGCTGGACTACCTGCGCCCGGTGCTCGCCGACTGCCTGCGCCATGGCATTGCCATCGTGGGCAATTTCGGCGCGGCCAACCCGCAGGGCGCCGCCCGCGCCATTGAGGGCTTGGCCGCCGAACTGGGTCTGCCGACGCCGCGCATCGGCATCGTCGAGGGCGACGACCTGTCCGACCCGCGCGGGCGCGCCCTCGTGCGCGCACAACTGGGCGGGGATTTCGACGAGACGGGCTTTGTCTGCGCCAACGCCTACCAGGGCGCTTTCGAGATCGCGCAAGCGCTGCGTGCAGGCGCGCAAGTGGTGGTCACGGGGCGTGTGGCCGACCCCTCGCTGGCACTGGGCCCAGCCATCGCGCACTACGGCTGGAGCGCCACTGATTGGGACGCGCTAGCCGGTGCCACCATGGCCGGCCACCTGCTCGAATGCGGCGCGCAGGTCAGCGGCGGCTACTTCGCCGACCCCGGCCTCAAGGACGTTCCGGGCCTGGAGGATGTGGGCTTTCCCATCGCCGAGATCGCTGCCGATGGCAGCTGCATCATCACCAAGGCCTCGGGCACCGGCGGCCTGGTGGACTGCCGCACCGTCAAAGAGCAACTTCTCTACGAGGTGCATGACCCGGCGGCCTACCTCACGCCCGATGTGGTGGCCGACATCACGCAGGCCACCGTCACCCAGCTCGGGCCCCACCGGGTCCGCCTAGCCGGCGTACGCGGTCACCCGCGGCCGCCCACGCTCAAGGCGCTGGCCTACTTCGACGGCGGCTGGCTGGGCGAGGCCGAGATCTCCTATGCCGGCCCCAACGCCGAGGCCCGTGCGCGCCTGGCGATGGACGTCATACAACGCCGCATGGGCGCCCGAATGCCACTGCGGTTCGACCTGATCGGAGTTCTGAGCATCCTGAGCGACGACGGCAACCGCCTGCTGCAGGTCCTGCCCAGCGGCGACTCGCGCGATGTGCGCCTGCGCGTGGCCAGTCGCCACGAAGACGTGCGCCAGATCGACCTGCTGCTTCGCGAGGTCACCGCCCTGTGGACCGGCGGCCCGGGCGGCGGCGGCGGCGTGCGTACGGCCAAGCGCCAGCGCCTGTCCAACCGCGCCTGCTTCATTCCACGCGAGCAGGTACCCGCCCGCTACACCCTGGCCTGAGGCCGCCGCCCATGACGCAGACCCGCCTCTACGACCTCGCCCACGCCCGCACCGGCGACAAGGGCAACCAGGCCAATATCTCGCTGATCGCCTACCGCGAGAAAGACTATCCGCTGCTGGTGCAGCAGGTGACCTGCGAGCGCGTGGCGCAGCACTTTGGCGCGCGCCAGCCCACGCAAGTGCGGCGCTACCTGCTGCCCCTGCTCGGCGCCATCAATTTCGTGCTCGAGGACGTACTCGATGGCGGCGTCAACGATTCCTTGAACCTGGACATGCACGGCAAGTCACTGTCCTTTCACCTGCTCGAGATGCGCATCGACGCGCAAGAAACATCCCCCGACAACCAGGAGACGCCATGAAAATCCGCCAGTTCCTCAAGACCCTGGCCGCGCGTGTGATGGCCAACCACCTGCATGGCGCTGTGCTCGACGTGGCCGGAGACCGCTAGGACTTACCGCCTCGCAAAGCCGTGAGGCTGGGGGCTCCGCTGATGGGGGTTACGACGGGGAATACCACCTAAATTGGCATAAGCGACCGTCTTTTGGTAACCAACACTCTCTGTGCAAATCGACGAATAGTTGAGTAAAAGAACTGAATAAGATTTTCCAAATTGCCGTTCGCGGAATTCTGCTCATACAGTGCAGCGCTCTCAAGGGACTCCCGAATCAACCTTCATTGGATCCCAAAGCGAGAAGCCGGGTGCATCGTCGCCTAATGTAAATTGACTGAAAGAAAGCGGAAAAAGAAACATGTCAAAGATGAACCAAATCGAGCGGATCAACTACGCAGGGGGTCTGTATGGCTTCATTGCGGGAAGCTCCAAGGGCAAGCTGCAGGCCAAGGTCGAGGAAATGAACAAGCGTGGATGGAACCTGCATTTCATCCATCCCGAGAGCGTCAACCTGTTGATCCTGCTGTTCAGGTTGTTCCTGCTGATCATCACTTTCGGCATCTGGACTATCGGATCCAGCGAGCTCCTGGTCTTCGAGAAAGACTCCGAGTAAAGCGCCACTACCTCGCCCGGGCGGCCTGGCTGGCGCCGCCCGGGCGAGTAGGATGCGGGCGTATCGCCATCGCCCCATGGGCTCGCTCATGAACAAACGCCAATTCCTCATTGCCGCAGCTGCACTGGCCCCCCTCTCACGCGCCCAAGACTTCCCGCCCCGCAAAGCCGTCACCCTGGTGGTCGGCTTCGCTCCGGGCGGCGCCGCCGATGCCGCTGCGCGCCTGATCGCGAAGAAGCTGGGCGACAACATCGGTCAGACCGTGGTGGTGGAGAACAAGGCCGGTGCCGGCGGCAACATCGCCCACCAGGTCGTGGCCAACGGGCCGGCCGACGGCTCCTTGCTGCTTCTGGGCTCGGTCGGTCCGCTGACCATCGCTCCGCACCTGGGCAAGCTGCCCTATGACCCGTTCAAGGACTTGGCGGCCCTCTCGGGCGGCGTCCACTTTCCCAACGTGCTGGTGGTGAGCTCGCAAAGCGGTATCCGCACGCTGGCCGAATTCGTCGCTGCTGCGCGCAAGGGCGCAGGCAACGTCACCTTCGCCTCCACCGGCCCGGGCTCGGCCTCCCACCTGACCGGCGAGTTGTTCGCCCAGTTGATCAAGGCCGACATGACGCACATCCCCTACAAGGGTGGCGCCCCGGCCATGCAAGACCTGCTGGCCAATCGCTTCACCGGTTGTTTCGCTGCGCCGCCCACCGCACTGCCCCACCTGGAGACCGGCAAGCTGGTGGCCTTGGCGACCACGGGCCTGACACGACCGGGCTACATGCCCAATCTGCCGACCGTAGCGGAACAGGGTTTCCCGGGCTTCGAGGCCTTGAACTGGTATTCGTTCAACGCGCCGGGCAAGACGCCCACCGCGCTCCTGGATCGCTGGAACCAGGAGATCGTCAAGGTGCTCAATGACCCGTCAGTGCGCGAGCAGTTGAACAAGCACGGACTCTCACCGCACCCCACGAGCCGCACCGAACTGCTCGAGTTCATGCGCAAGGAATCGGCCAAGTGGGGCCAGATCGTGCGTGATCGCAAGATCCTGGCGGAGTAAGCAAGCGACGACCGCCAGTCAGCGGCCTGGCGGTCGTGCCCGCAGCCGCTCCTGAATCAGAGGCAGCTTGTCCTCGTAGACCATCCCCGAGGTATCGCGCAACGGACGCCCCGGCACGTACTTCGTGAGCCAGGCACGCAGGCTCTCGACCTCACCGGGCCTCACCAAGGGATCGTGGCTGTTGCCTGCAAAGCGATAGGAAGTGAGGTTCTCGGGCCGCGATACGAACTTGCGCTCGAAGCCCACCGCCGGCTTCGTCTTGCTGCCCTGCGCCCACGGGTCTTCGTCTTCGTTGGACGACCACATCGGCAAGGCCGTGTCCCACTTCCACAGGTGCTCGTAGCTGGCGTTCAGGCTTTGCTTGTGGCAGATGCCGCCCTTGATCTGAGGGTCGGCGCGGTCCCAGTGATACACCGTGCGGCAGCCTTCCGAGTGCCCGCTCAGGAGGATTGGCAGGGGGGTAAACGTCTTGAGCCAGGCCACCACCTGCGCGATGTCATCGCCGCGGGCGGACAGCCGCGCCGGGTTGCGCGCGGTGTAGATGCCTTCGCGGAAACGCTCGCCGCCACGGCGCAGGCTCTCCTCGAGGCTGCCACCCGGGCACCCGAGCTTGTTGCCTTCGCGCGTGACGAATTCGGGCGACACCACCGCAAAGCCCTCGCGGTAATAGAACTGAGACACATGCGTCTCCCAACCCCATTGCCCGCCACAGCCGTGGTTGTGAATCACCACACCGCGGATGCCGGGCACCTCTTTGATCATCGCCTCGAACTTGGCGCGGTACACCGTGCCATACAAAGGCAGGAAGAACACGCTGCGATCGAGCACGTTGGCGGCCAGGGCCTTGTCATAGGCGGGCGCATGACGCCAGTCCTGGGCTTGCGCAGCACCACCGGCCAGAGCCAGTGTGGTGATGAACGCGATCCGACTGCAAAGTTGACTCAGCTTCATCCGATGCCCTCCAGAATTTTCAGCGTCCGCGCCGGTGGTTCCAAAGCAGCAGCGCGCCGCTGGTCACCGCGATGGCCATCAAGGCCAAATAGCCCGCGCGGTAGGCACCAAACCAGGACGACAGGCCACCGAACACCGAGGGTCCGACCAAGCCACCCATGAAGGTGAAGGCCAGCGTACCACCCGTGGCCAGACTGGCCTGCCCCGGGGGTGCGCGTCGCGCCACCTCCGCCAGGTACACCCCATTCCAGCCGATAGCCGAAGCGCCAAACACCACCAATACCGCGATCACCACCGCGCGCGGCACCTGCGGGGTGAACAGCGCCGTGGTCAGGGCGCACAGAGCCATCAGACCCGCGAGCATCACCAGCGTGCGAAACGCCCCCAACCATCGGTCGGCGGCATAGCCCCAGATGATCCGTCCGGCAACCCCGCCCATTTGCGAGAACGACAGCACCAGCCCCGCCGCCACCAGGCCATAGGCCATGTCGGTGTGCAGGAACGTCACCAGGTAGGTCGTGAGCGACATCTGCACGATGCAAAACAGAAAGGAGCAGGCTGCCATGGTGGTCAGCGAGCGGTGCGCCAGCACCAGGCGTATCGGCTCCATGAGGCTGGACAGGCGCACCGTCTGCCCGG
>JBIKUT010000151.1:0-5683 GCA_044347465.1 Ramlibacter sp. | reverse complement strand
GAGAAAGCGCACGCCCACCGGGTTGTCTTCGCGTATGCCGGTGGCGACGCGTTGGGTGATCCAGGTCAGGGCCTGAGCGTCGGTCAGTCGACGCCCGTTCTTCTGGGCCACCTGCGACAGCACCGGGAACAACTGACCCGAAGCCGCCGCCGAGGCGCTGGCGTTCAGGCCCGCACCGAGCCACACCGGCGGCGTGCCAGGCTTGGCGCGGCCAGCGCTGGCCAGCTGCGGCAACGCCGACAGCAAAGTGCCACCGGCCAGGAGCGAGACGACGCGTCGGCGTTGAGGCATGGTGCCGGTCACTTCATCATGTCGCTGAGCATCGACGTGGAGCTCTTGTCGTCTTCCTGCGTCGACACGTTGCGGGCGCGCGCAGCCTGCTGGAAGCTGTTGTAGGCGCGGCATGAACGCACGGAGGCGGAGTCCAGTTCCTGGAAGACGCGGGTGTACTTGGCCGCAGACATCATGCCGCCACCGCCAAACATGGAAGCGAACATCTCTTGCACCACCGCGTTGCGGGCGCGGGTCAGGCCCACAGCGGCGGCGCCCTGGAGTTGGCGCACTTCGTTCAGGGCTGCCACTTCAGGCGCCTCGGCGTTCTTGGCGGCCGCCGCCATCATGGCCATACGCTGCTGGATCGCGGGGTTGGGGATGAACTCGCCCTCGCGATTACCCTGCCCCGACTCCGTCTGCTTCAAGTTGGCCTGCAGGTCACCGTAGGTGCGGGACATCTGCTGCGAATTGGAGATCACCTTGGTGCCCACCTGCTCGGCGCGGCTCACCAACTGGGTCGCGGCGCTGGCCGTTCGACCCATCGGGGTGGTGACGAATTGCTGGCGATAGGACTGCTGCGACACCTCCAGGCCGTCCGCAGCCGCCTTCATGTTCTGCGCGAAGGGGCCCATTTGCGACAGGGCACGCGGGTGCTTGTTCAGAATGACCTTCAGCGTCTCAGGCAGTAGCACGACGGCAAAATAGTTCTGGGAGTCGATCTCCTTAACGATGGTCTCCTGCTTGTACTCTTCAGGGTTGGCACCGCATTGACGGTAATGGCCCAGGGCCTCGCCCATGGAGACCGGCACGCCGCCCTCGCCAGTGGCACTCAAACGAGCCCAAAGGCAGTTACTCGGAATGTGCTTGATGGAACGCATCTCTTGGGCCATGCGTAGCCAAGCATTGGGCTCCTTGGCCAGATTAGGCACCGCCCAATTCACCAGGACCAGGATGGCCCGTGCGTCATCGGCAATCTGCGGGTCGCGGCGGTTCTGGGTCTCGGCAATGATCTCCGCCATCAGCTCCGGCTCCGGCCAGGCCAGGAACGTTGAGAACAGCGCATTGCCACGCTTGGTCTCAAAGGATCCGCTGAACGACTGCAGGTTGGGAATCGCCTCGCTGGAGCGGGGCCGGCTCAAAGCGCCGAACGCCTCGTTAAAAAACTGCTCGCCCGCCACCTTGAACTGGGACAGCAACAAACGCTCGACCTCGGCCGCCGGGCGCGAGGTGGTAGCCACCATGTGGACGTTGCAAATATTCAGGCCCTGGTCGCCACGACCGGCCCGCTGGTTGCCTGCCCCAGGCTGGGGCATGCCGGGAAATCCCGTGGCGCCCCCCGGTGCCGCGCCACCGGGCTGCGGCGGCGCCATTTTCTGAAGTTGCTGCAGCAATCGATCAAATTGAGCGTGGGCCGGCATGGCCAAAACCACGCTGCAAGCGGCCGAAAAAAGTACCAAAGGCCTAGAAACGAAAGACTTGAAATAAGAGTAGCGAACCTTGGACTTCTTCATCGGTGATATTCCAAAACAAATGCCAATTTGATTTGTATCACACGACTACACTGCTCGGCCATTGACCCGTTTCATCGCCCTTTAAAGCGCTCGGCGCTCACGCACGTCCATGCCCAGATTTTTCAAGTCGCTGGCCGAGGGCCTCAAGGCCCTGTTCAAGCACCAGATCCCCGTTTTCTATGCGCTGGCCATGCGCGGCGTCGACGTCAAGAACCTGGGCACCTCCTGGACCGCCCGCCTCTCGCGCGTCTGGGGCGGCAAAGTCTTGCTGGTGGTCGGCGTGGCAGCCAGCTTCTATGCGGTGTTCTTGTTTGCCACCGACAGCTTCACGCCCGATGCGCCCTCCAACGCGCACGACACCATCCTCAAGAACCGCTTCTCGGGCCCCGCCGCCTCGCGCGATGTGGTGATCGTGGACATCGACGAGCGCTCGCTGGCCCTGCTGGCCCCCGAACATGGCCGCTGGCCCTGGCCCCGCAGCGTGCTGGCCGACGGCGCCCAAAAGCTGTCTGACCTGGGTGCGCGCGCGGTGTTGCTCAACGTCATCACCTCCGACCCCGACAAGAGCAACCCCGACAGCGACGCCGCTCTGGACGTCACCGCGCAAATGAACCGCGCGATGGCCTTCCCCATGGTGCGCCTGAACCCGGAGAACGACGCGCGCAGCCAACTCAAGGCGTCGGCCATTCCCGGCGCGCAGGTGAAACCGGCGAACGCCGATGCGACGGTGGCAGCCATCCTGCCGATGTTCGGTTCCATGCAAGACCGCATGGGCGTGACCAACCAGCGCACCGACGAAGATGGTGTGGTGCGCAAATACCCCTTGCTGTGGGTGGAAGATCACTTCACCCTGCCCTCGGTGGTCGGTCGCACCCTGGAAGCCGGCGGCGTGGACGTCAAGTCGCTGCCCGCTCAGATCTCCCTGAACTGGCGCAACAAAAAAGGCCGCTACACGCGCATCTCCTTTGCCGACCTGCTGGCCGCAGATGCCAGCGACGCGCGCCTGCAGGGCATCAAGGGCGCCTTTGTGGTGATGGGCGTGTCGGCACCCGGCATCGGCCCCACCAAGCCCACCTCGGTGACCGCCGTCGAGGACGACAACGAAATCCTGGCCACGGCCATCGACGACGCCGTGCACAAGACCTGGCTGCGCGTCATGCCGGCCTGGATCGCACTCCTGATCAACCTGTCCGCCATCTGGATCCTGATTGCCATGGCCGTGGGCCGACTCAAGGCGGACAACTTGACCAAGGTCTTTCTGTTGGCGCAATCGGGTCTGGGCATGGTCACGATGGTGTCGGCCAGCTACACGAACTACCTGATCGACCTGTCCGAGAGCATGTCCTTCGCGGGCGCAGTGTTCGTCGTGATCAAAACGATCCAGAGCCTGGATGACAGCTGGTCGCGCGCGCGCCCCGGCTTTCGCCGCGTGGATGCCAAGCGTGCGCATGAAGGCGCGCTGACCGTGATCAGCTTTGTCTCCGACGATGTCAATACCGACGACATGCGTCAGCTGCAACGCGATATCGAGGCGGTGGTCGGCGTCTCGCGGGTGATCCGCATCGATGACCTTTTCGGCGGCGAGAGCATGCTCAAGTCCGCTTGCGATTCGGTTCGCTGCGTACTGGTGTATGCCGAGCCCTCGCAGCAAGAGGCCGTCGACGCACTGCTCGAAGGCAAGCCTTTCCACGGCAAGCTGCTGCTCGATCGCCACGATCTGCAGGCCCCCTGGAACGCGAACGACAGGGCGCTGGCCGCCGAGTTGGCGCCGCTGGTGCTGCAAAACAGCGCGCACCTGCTGCAGACCTCGCGCAGCTAAGCGTCCGCCGGGGCCTTATCCGCGCCCCTGCAAAAAGCGCCAGGCGCCCTCGCCCGCCGCGCGCCCCGTGGCCATGCAGGCCGTGAGCAGGTAGCCGCCGGTGGGCGCCTCCCAATCGAGCATCTCGCCCGCGCACCACACACCAGGCCGGGCCTGCAGCATCAGCGTCGTGTCCAGCGCCGACCAACGCACGCCACCGGCGCTGCTGATCGCTTCGTCAATCGGGCGCGCCGCCGACAAGCGCACCGGCAGCGACTTAATCGCACGCGCCAGTTGCGCCGCGTCGTGCAACACCTCACGCGCCAGCAGCTCGTGCAGCAACCCCAGCTTGATGCCATCGAGCCCCAGCCGGCTTTTCAGGTGGCTGGACAGCGAACGCGCGCCGCGCGGGTGGGCCACTTCGGCCTGCACGCGCTCGAGCGATCGATCGGGCAGCAGGTCCAGGTGGAACACGGCCTGCCCGTGCGCCGCGATCTGTTCGCGCAGATCAGCCGACACCGCATAGACCAGACTGCCCTCGACGCCGGTGGCGGTGGCGACGAACTCGCCCTTGCGCACCACGCCGTCCACCTCGATGGCCACAGACTTGAACGGCTGCCCCGCGAAGCGGGACGCGAAGTGCGGCGTCCAGCCGCCCGTCACATCAAATCCGCAGTTGGACGGCACCAGAGGCGCCACCTCGACCCCGGCCTCACGCAGCACCGGCTGCCAGGCGCCGTCGGACCCCAGGCGAGCCCAGCTCGCGCCCCCCAGAGCCAGCACCACCGCCGACGCAGCGACATCGACTGGGCCCTGCGGCCCTTGCATGCGCAGCGCACCCTGCTCGCTCCACCCCAGCCAGCGATGGCGCATGTGAAACACGACCCCGGCCGCACGCAGGCGATGCAGCCAGGCGCGCAGCAAAGGGGCGGCCTTCATGTCCACCGGAAACACCCGCCCCGAGCTGCCTACGAAGGTCGACACGCCCAGATCCTGCGCCCAAGCGCGCATCGCATCGGGCGCAAAGGCACGCACCATCGCCTGCAAGCGCGGCTCACTCGGACGCAGGCGCGTGACAAAACGATCGAGCGGCTCGGCGTGCGTGAGGTTCAAGCCTCCGCGCCCCGCCAGCAAAAATTTGCGGCCGACCGAGGGCATGGCGTCATAGACATGCACCGCGACACCGTGCGAGGACAAGACCTCGGCGGCCATCAGACCAGCCGGACCAGCGCCCACCACAACGGCCGTCAACGGACCGGGACCCGCGCTCAATCGACCACCACCAATCGGCCCTGCCCCGTGAGGAAGGCGAGCTTCACCGACGCACCTGGGTGGGCGGCCGCGACCGCACGGCGATAACGCTGCATCTGCGCCAGCAAGGCGGCATCGCGCTCGGGTTGTGCGGCCGACTTGTAATCGAGCACCCACCAGACACCGCCCTCGCGCTGGCGCACCAGCCGGTCCAGCCGCAGCAACTGGCCCGCGTGGTGTAGCTCCACTTCGTTCTCCGCCCAATCCACCGAGGACGGGTCCCAGGCCCAAGCGCCTTCGCCGCGCAGGATGCGATCCGCCATCGCAGCGGCGTCCTCCAGGACCTGACCGGTGAGGCGAAATTCACGCGCCACCCGCTGACGCAGGGCGGGCGGACACGCGGTCACACCTAACGGCCAGCACTCCAGCAATCGATGCAGGGCCTGACCGAATTGCGTGTTGGCCTCGCCACCATCCGACGAGGCCTGCACGGTGACCGGCGTCTCGCTCGGTCCCGCCCCCTGCGGCACCACGTCCAGGCGGAGGGTGTCGGTCTCCGCGCGCGCGGCCTGCGCGTCGATCGCCAGTTCGTCCTCTGAAATCGGCTGGCACAGCGACTGCAGCCGCCGCCACCAACTGCCTTGCGCCGGCACATGGGGGGCCACGCTGGACACGACCAGTTCGCTGCGCGCGCGGGTCATCGCCACATACAAGCCATTGAGCTCCTCGCGCTGACGCGCCTGCTTCTCCGCTTCCAGCGTGTCCTGACAACAGGCCGGTGGGCGGCTCTCACTGGCCAAGAAGGCGAACCGCCGCGGCGCCGCGGATTCACCCGGCCAATCGACCAGCA
>JBIKUT010000150.1:0-5686 GCA_044347465.1 Ramlibacter sp. | reverse complement strand
GAGGCGCCGACCGTCCTGCGACAGACGCTCGACCCAGCCGGCCATCACGCGCATCAGGCCCAGGTCCTTCTCGATCACGGTCAGCATGCCGGGGCGCAGCACCTTGACCGCCACCTCGCGCAACTGACCGTCGCGCGTGCGCAGGGTGGCGAAGTGCACCTGGGCGATGGAGGCGCTGGCCACCGGCTCGCGCTCGAAGCTGGCGAAGACCGTGTCCACCGGCTGGCGAAAGGCGCGCTCGATGGTGGCCACGGCCACCGCGGCCTCGAAGGGCGGCACGCGATCCTGCAGGCGGGCCAGTTCCTCGGCGATGTCGGCGGGCAGCAGGTCACGCCGGGTGGACAGCACCTGGCCGAACTTCACGAAGATGGGCCCCAGACACTCCAGTGCCTCACGCAGGCGCTGTCCGCGCGGCGCGTCGAGCGTGCGACCCAGGGTCAGCACCCGCGCCAGCAGGCGCAGCCAGCGATGCTGGAAGCTATTGAGAACGAGTTCGTCCAGACCGTAGCGAAAGACGATCCACAGGATGTAGGCGCCGCGCAAGGACCGCATCATCAGCCGCCACCTGCGGCCGATGAGGGCTGCGCACCTGCCCCGCCCGGCACCCGTGCGATGAAACGGCGCAGAGCCGCCGCCATCGTCTGCAGGCCCTGCGAGAGGGTGTGGGCCGGCGCGTCGCCCAACAGGCGTGCCAGGTCTTCTTCCAGGTCCCAGCGCACATGGTCGACCAGCCAGTTGATTTCGGCGGCGAACTGCACGTCACCCGCGATGCGCACTTCGGGCTTTTCCCCGCGCAAGGCGGTCTCGGCCAGCACCCAGGGGGATTCTTGCGTGAGGGTGAGGGTCAGATCGGGGTGGGCGCCGGGATCGGCCAGATCCAGCAGACCGGCGGGGGTGGCGATCAGGCGCATCTCGAAATGGCGCCAGGCGGCCAGCACCACCCGGCCGCGCTGGCGCGCCAGGCGGGCTCGGGCCTGCGGCTCCTGCATCAACACGTGATTGAGCAACAGCACGATGCGCCGGTGCGTCTCCTTGACCGCCCACGCGGGCGGCTGCCAAGCCTGCCCGAGGCGGTCGGCCAGGGTATCCAGAAAAGGAAAGGGGGACTGTGTCGCCATAGTCCCCCATTATTCCCGCAGAAGCGGGTGCGCTCTCGCGTCGCAAGCAATGGCCCGGTGCACGCCCGGGCCGCCGCCTTATTGCAAGGCCTGCACGCCCGCCACCAACCAGCCGGCACTGCCGTCTCGGGGCTTGGTCATGTTCCAGACCTCGCGGAAAGGGCTGGGGCCGGCAGAAGGCTCTTCGCGGATCAGGCCAGAGAACTCGACGCTGGCCATGTAGCCGTCGCCCAGGTCCTCGATCCCGAGCAGCTGCGCCTCGAGCATGACCACATCGGTCTTGTTCGGGCCGGCACCGCGGTGCGCTTCGCGTTCGGCCAACTGGGTGCGGATCTCGCCCACCATCTCGTCGGTCATCATGGCGCGCAGGGCGTCGAGGTCGGCGCGGTCCCAGGCGTCCTGCATGGACACGAAATTGCGCTTGGCCGCATCGACAAAACCCGTGACGTCGAAGTCGGCGGGGATGCTCCAGGTCAGGCCGCCGGTGGCGCCGCCCAGTGCCGAGCCGATTTGGATGCCACTGCCTGCGCTCAGGGGGCCCGAAGTGGCCGGGCCGGCATCAAAGGCCGTGTTCTGCTGCTCCCAGGGGCGGGCGGACGCGTCGTTGCCGACCTTGTCCGCGCTATAGGGGCGCGGCGTCTGGGCCAGGTCGGCCGGCGCGCCAGCGCCCTGCAGCGCGTAGGGGCTGTGGCCGGCATCGCCCTGGGCGCGCGCGCGGCGGGCCCGCATGATCATGCCGACCACCACCATGATGACGAGGGCCAGCAGCCCGAACAGCATGAACTGGGCGAACTCGGCGCCCAGGCCCAGCGAACTGGCCAACCAGGCCAGGCCCAGGCCGGCGGCCAGGCCACCGAGCATGGCGCCCCAGGGCCGCTTGGGAGCGGCGGCAGGCGGGGTCGCGGCAGCGGGCGCAGCCGGCTTGTTGGCGGCGGCATTGGGCGCAGCCCCCTGCGCCGGCGCGGCGGGCGGCGTGGAATCGCGTTGGGTCACGTTGCCCGATTGCTTGCCCACGGAGCCGCCACCGCCCATGCGACGCGCGGCTTCAGCGTCCAGCGTACCGAGGGCCAGGGTGCAGGCCAGTAATGCAGTCCAGAGCTTCATAGTCTTGCTTCCTTCTTCAACCAACGCACAAACATCCGATCCACTGGCGAGTCGCGCTCGCTAGCACTTGATTCCAACATGAAGAGCCACCACTCCGCCAGAGAGGTTGTGATAGTCCACATGACCGAAACCCCCTTCGCGCATCATGGACTTGAGTGTGTCTTGATCCGGGTGCATGCGAATGGATTCGGCCAGATAACGGTAACTGTCGGCGTCGCCCGCGATCAGGCGCCCTAGGCGCGGCAGCACCTGGAAGGAGTACCAGTCGTAGACCTTCTCCAGGGGCTTGGCCACGCGGGAAAACTCCAGCACCAGCAGCTTGCCGCCCGGTCGCAGCACCCGGTGCATCTCCCGCAGGGCCACGTCCTTGTGGGTCATATTGCGCAAGCCGAAGGCCACGCTGACCAGGTCGAAGGACTCGCTGGCAAAGGGCAGGCGCTCGGCGTCGCACACCAGAGTGGGCAAGACCTGGCCGGCGTCGACCAGGCGGTCGCGACCGGTACGCAGCATGGTTTCGTTGATGTCGGTGTGGACCACCCGCCCGCTGGGGCCCGCCTTTTTCGCAAAGGCCATGGCCAGATCGCCCGTGCCGCCGGCGATGTCCAGCACCTGCTGCCCCTCGCGCACGTCGGCCACCATCACCGTGTAGGCCTTCCAGGCGCGGTGCAGGCCCATCGACATCAGATCGTTCATCACGTCGTAGCGTGATGCCACCGAGTCGAAGACACCGCGCACATGGCGCGCCTTCTCACGTTCGTCGACCGTCTGAAAACCGAAATGGGTGGAAGACATCAGGAGCCCATGCTAGAAGAAAGTGAAAGTGTGCCGGGTCAACACCCCGACCGCATCAGGGGAAAACCGGCACACCCGTTGCGCCGATGCTACTGAATCGGCGAGGGGGCGCCTTCAGTGGCTGCAGGAGGAGCCGCCGGCCTGCGGCATCGGGTCGTCGCGCGACACCCCGGCCGCCACCAGGCGCTGGGTGTAGTCCTGCCACAGGCGATCCTGCTCGGACCCCAGGAAATACAGGTAGTCCCACGAGAAGATGCCGCTGTCGTGGCCGTCGGAGAACCGGGGCTGCACCGCGTAGTTGCCTACCGGGTCCAGCGCCTCGAGGGTGACCTCGCGCTTGCCGGTCTGCAAGACCTCCTGGCCAGGGCCATGGCCTTGAACCTCAGCGGACGGCGAGTACACGCGCATCAACTCAAAAGGAATCCGAAAGTTCTTACCGTCGGAATACGCGATCTCGAGCACATGCGATTGACCGTGCACGGTCAGGGACACCGGGGTTGGGGTGGAGTGTTGTAGACCTGCCATCGCAATCTCCCCTTACACCAGCACGCGCTCGATACCGCCCTGGTTGGCGGCCTGCACGTACTGGGGCATCCAATCGGGGCCGAGCAGACGGTTGGCCATCTCGACGACGATGTAGTCGGCCTCGAGCAGGCCGTTTTGCAGGTCGCCACCAAAGCGCGAGAGGCCCTGCAGGCAGCTCGGGCAGCTGGTGAGGATCTTCACGTTGCCTTCGGCGGGGGCTGCGCCTGCGGCGCGCAAGGCGGTTTCGTCGCGACGCAGTTGTTCTTCCTTGCGGAAACGCACCTGCGTGGAGATGTCGGGGCGGGTCACGCCCAGCGTGCCCGACTCACCGCAGCAGCGTTCGGACTTGAGCACCTGGTCACCGACCAGCGCCTTGACGGTCTTCATCGGATCCTGCAGCTTCATCGGCGAGTGGCAGGGATCGTGATAGAGGTAGCCCGCACCTTCGGACTGCAGGCGGTAGCCCTTTTCCATCAGGAACTCGTGGATGTCGATGATGCGGCAGCCCGGGAAGATCTTGTCGAACTCGTACCCCTGCAACTGGTCATAGCAGGTGCCGCAGGAGACCACCACCGTCTTGATGTCCAGGTAGTTCAGCGTGTTGGCCACGCGATGAAACAGCACCCGGTTGTCGGTGATCATCTTCTCGGCCTTGTCGAACTGGCCAGAACCGCGCTGCGGATAGCCGCAGCACAGATAACCCGGGGGCAGCACGGTTTGTACGCCGGCGTCCCACAGCATGGCCTGCGTGGCCAGGCCCACCTGCGAGAAGAGGCGCTCCGAGCCGCAACCCGGGAAATAGAACACCGCTTCCGACTCGGTCGTGGTGGCCTGGGGGTTGCGGATGATGGGGACGTAGTCCTTGTCCTCGATATCGAGCAGCGCGCGCGCTGTCTTTTTCGGCAGGCCCCCCGGCAACTTCTTGTTGATGAAGTGGATCACCTGCTCTTTGAGCGGCGCCGTGCCGTGGGTCGAAGGCGGCTGCGAAGATTGCTTGCGTCCGAAGCGTCGCATCAGGTCGTGCGCTAGGCGCTGCACCTTGAACCCCACGCCCACCATGGCGGCACGCACCAGCTTGATGGTCTCGGGGTTGGTGGCATTGAGCATCAACATCGCTGCGGCGTTGCCGGGGCGAAAACTCTTCTTGCCCATTTTGCGCAGGAGGTTGCGCATGTTCATGGTCACGTCGCCGAAGTCGATCTTCACCGGGCAGGGCGTGAGGCACTTGTGGCACACCGTGCAGTGGTCGGCCACGTCCTCGAACTCGGCCCAGTGCTTGATCGACACGCCGCGGCGGGTCTGCTCCTCATAGAGGAAGGCCTCGACCAACAGCGAGGTCGCCAGGATCTTGTTGCGCGGGCTATAGAGCAGGTTGGCGCGCGGCACGTGCGTCGCGCACACCGGCTTGCACTTGCCGCAACGCAGGCAGTCTTTGACGCTATCGGCAATAGCGCCGATGTCCGACTGCTGCATGATGATCGACTCATGCCCCATCAGGCCGAAGCTGGGTGTGTAGGCATTGGTCAGGTCGGCGTGCAGGGCCGGGCCCGGCGTCGCGCTCGCACGCAGCAGCTTGCCTTGGTTGAAGCGACCCTGGGGATCGACGCGTTGCTTGTAGGCGGCAAACGGCGCGAGCTCCTCGTCGGTCAGAAATTCCAGCTTGGTGATACCGATGCCGTGCTCGCCTGAGATCACGCCGCCCAACGAACGCGCCAGCACCATGATGCGTTTGACCGCGCCATGGGCGGCCTGGAGCATCTCGTAGTCGTCGCTGTTGACAGGAAGGTTGGTGTGCACATTGCCGTCGCCGGCGTGCATGTGCAGGGCCACCCACACGCGGCCCTTGAGGACCCGCTTGTGAATGGCGGTCACCTCTTCGAGCAGAGGCCCAAAGGCCTGACCGCTGAAAATCTGCTGCAGGGGCGCGCGCACCTGGGTCTTCCAGCTGGCGCGCAGGCTGTGGTCTTGCAGCTGCGGAAACAGGCCCTGCACGTTGTCCAACCAGCCTTGCCACAGGCCGCGCACCTCGCGCAGCAAGGCCAGGGCCTGGCCCACGCGGTCTTCCAGCAATTCAGCCGAGGCAATCTCGCTGGCGTCGTCCTGGCGCCCCAGCGGCAGGTTGCCGCGGGCGAAGAACGCCTCGAGCT
>JBIKUT010000007.1:0-19288 GCA_044347465.1 Ramlibacter sp. | reverse complement strand
ACCCAGGCGGGCCGCGGTCGCCCAGTAGCGATTGTCGTCGTGGATGGCCTCCCCCACCGAGAAAGGCAGGGTGCGGCGGGAGAAGCCCAATTTGTAGAACAAAAGAGGGTTATCGGGCGATGGGTCTGTGCCCCCCGCGAGATAGAGGGCCTGCGCGCCCTGGGCCTGACCCCAGGCGGCGGCCTGCGCCTGCAGCAGGCAGGGGGTGCCGACGTCCTTGCCCTCGGGGCTGCTGGCACCCAGGTGGTATTCGAGCAGGCCGGCCTCCAGCAGGTAGACCCCCGCCGAGAGCCAGCGACCTTCGTGCTCGCACACGAGCAAGTGGGCGCAGGGCAGCTGCGACAGGGCCTCGAAATAGGCATCGGGGAAAAAGTAGAAGGCGGCAGCCTGCACGTCCTGCATGGCCTGCCGGTAAAACGGCGCGTAGCGGGCCCAGTCGGCCGCCTCACGGCTCCAGCGGGTTTGCACGCCGGCCTGCTGTGACCGGCGGATCTTGCGGCGGGTGAGGCTGTTAAAGCCGGCGGCCGCATCGGGCACGCTCAGGTCCACCGAGACGGTGACGCGGTTCTCGCGCACCGTGCCCCCAAAGGCCAGGGGCGACGACGGCAATTGCGGATGGAAGCGGCAGAACTCGGCCAGCACGCCCTCCTCGCGGCACCAGGCCTGCCAGGCCGCCCAGGCCTGCGCGCGCAGGGCCGGATCGGTGACCGGCGTGATCGGGCCGCCATAGCCATAGGGGGACGTGGCGCCCCACTGACCGGGTGTATCCGCCAGGGGGCGCAGGTGAACGCTGTGGATCCACTCAAAGCCAGCGCCCTCCAGGCCGGCATGCACGCAGCGCAGCGTGGGATCGCGCTGCGTGTCCGCCGCTGCGAAGATCGGGCTCAGTGACGCGACGCGCAACGCCGGCGGCAAACGCTCAAACCGCGCCTGCGCCTCGGGGGTGGACAGGGCCACGATACGTGCCATCAGGCGGCTCCTGCGTGCGCCACGCCTTGGGCCACGGCCAGCACGCGCGCAGCGGCCTGGCCGGGGGCAGCATCGGCCGCCCGCGCCGGGGGAGTCGCTGGCTTCGCCAGTTGACCGGCGATGTCGTCCAGGGTCAGTTCGCGCTGCGCGATGCCCATGGCCAGGTAGGGGCTGAGGCCATCGAGGATGGAGCCGCGCACCTGGGTCACTTCACGACCCGCCAGGTTCGCCTCGACGCCCACCGTGGACACCGTCACCACCACCTCGTCGCAGGCATGCAAATAGGGATGCAGCGGCCCCTGTGCGACGCGGATGCGGGGATGACCCGCAGCCTCGATCTCGTCGGCCGGCGCCTCGCTGGGATGGCGACGCACCCACAGGGCCAACGCCGGATCGCGCTGCACGGTCTCAATCAACTGGGTCTCGATGCGTCGCGGCCAGTGGGGATCGCCTCGACCCGCAATGCCGGTGACCTCCTCGGGTTCGGGGGAAGACGCGTAGAACAGCACGCGCTGAGACGACCAGCCTGCCTCACGGCGCAGGGCCTGGCCCTGCGCGATCACGGCAGGGTCGTGAATGTGGTCAAAGGCGGGGTTGCCGGTGACGTGGATGTGAGCCGCGGGACGGCCTGCGGCCACCAGGCTGGCCGCCACCTGCGGATTGAGCACGCACAGAGCGTCGGCATAGTCAGGTCGGACCAGCCAGTCACGCTCCCACAGGCCAAACAGATCCAGCAGACACACACTGGGGACGCCCTGTCGGCGCGCCGCGAGCAAGGCGGCACGCTCGGCGCGCGGCGAATTGGTGGCCAGCACACAGGCGGGCTGCCAGCGTCGGATCGCGCGCTCCAAAACGCGCACGGGCAGAAAGGCCTGTCGGCCAAATTGCGCGTAGCGCGCGGCGGCCTCAGAAGCGCCCACATCGGCCTCGAGCTCGGCGTAGGACAAGCCCAGATACGCCACCGACTCCTCGCGTTGCGCCGCCTGCACCGACAGCGTCTGGACCAGGCGCTCGCCGTGCTGCAGGGCCTGCGTGTCGGAGGGCTCGAGCAAATCAGCGAAGCCGTACGTGGGCACACCGGCCTGGCGCGCCGGCGCAGCGGCCGTAGTGAGCGCGAGGAACACCACGCGGGCCAGCCCTTGCGCCTGCGCCTGCTGGGCCACGGGCAGCAAGGCCTTCACATGCCCGCCGCCGTAGGCGACGAAAAGCCAGACCGGCAAGGACGACGCCGAGCCGGGCGTTGCCGCCGCACGCGTCATGCGCCGACCCCGACGTCGAATCCTTGCTGCGCGATGCCCCGCTCCCAGATCGCCAGCGCCGCCAGCGCGCGCAGCTCGCGGGTGTGGTTGGCCGCGCCATCTCGATGCCGCTCGAGCAGGCCGGTGATCGCCTGCGGCTGGAACAAGCGTGCGATCAAATCGCTGCCTCGCAGGGTCTGCGCCAGCCAGTCGTAGCTTTCCTTGCGGAACCACTCGCCCACCGGCACGGTGAACATCTGCTTCTTGCGATACGCCAGGTCCTGCCCGATCAAAGGGATCACGGCCTGCTTGTACCAATGCTTCTTGTCGCCTGCGGGCGAGAGCTTGGTCGCGCCGCGCGAGCGGAAGGCGAACTCCATCATTCGCCAATCCAGGAAGGGCGTGCGCGCCTCGATGGACACCGCCATCCCCATGCGATCGGGCTTGACCAGGTTGTTGCCTGAGAGCAGCAGCTGCATGTCCAGGTACAGGGCCTGGTTGATGCGGCCCATGTGCTGGGCCTCGTCGAACCAGGGTTTAGCGGCAAGCTCGAAGCTATCCGTACCGGCGAGACGCGCAGCGATGGCGGGCTGATAGAGCGCCTGCTTGTCGGCCGGCGAGAACAAGGAGATCGAATCGAAGTAACGCGTGCGAAACGCCGCGTCGGTCAGCGTCGCTGCCCCGGGGTGGGCGAAGAACTGCTCGTACTTTTCATAGCCGGCAAAGAGCTCGTCGCCGCCGTCGCCAGTGAGGACCACCTTCACATGCCGCGCCGCCAGCTCGCTCACACGCAGGGTGGGCATGAAGGACGCATCGCCATGCGGCTGGTCCAGGTGATGCAGCACCTGCGGCCAGCGATCGAGCATGTTCAGCTCGGCGATCTCCAGGGTGTGATCACACCCGAAACGGCGCGCGGCGTCCGCCGCATAGGGCGATTCGTCAAAGCGCGGGTCGGCAAAGCCGATGCAAAACGTCTTGACCGGCTGGTCGACATGACGCGCCATCAGGGCCACGATGGTGCTGGAATCCACGCCACCTGAGAGGAAGGCGCCCCAGGGCACATCGGCCCGCAGGCGGATGCGGGTGGCGTCGTCCAGCAGGTGCATGAACTCCTGCGACCAGTCGTCAAACGCCATCGCGCGTTCGCGCTGGTCGGCCAGATTCCACCAACGCTGGGTCTGCACGCCGGTGCGCGTGAACTTCATCCAGGTGCCTGGCATCACATGGCGGATGCCTTGCCAGACTGTCCAGGGCGCGGGGATGTAGTTGAAGGTGAGGTAGTGGTGAATGGCCTCGAGGTCCACCTTCGGCGCCTGGCCCGTGGCCTGCAACACCGGCAGCAAGGCCTTGATCTCCGAGCCAAACACCATGCGCTGGCCGTCGTCGTGCACATACAGGGGCTTGACGCCGATGCGATCGCGCACGAGGTAGAGGGCATCCTCGCGCGCGTCGTCGATGGCGATGGCGAACATGCCGTTCAGGCGCTTGAGGCACGCGATGCCTTCGCGCTCGTACAGACGCAGGATCACCTCGGTGTCCGAGCCAGTGTTCAGACGCACGCCCTGGGCGCGCAGTTCGGCGGCCAACTCGATGTGGTTGAAGATCTCGCCGTTTTGGACGACGGCGATCTGTCCGTCACCGGACACGAAAGGCTGATGGCCGCCGCCAATGTCGATGATGGACAGGCGCCGATTGCCAATGGCCATGCCACGCCCCGGCACTTGCCAGATGCCTTCATCGTCCGGCCCGCGATGCACCAGGCTGCGGGCCATGGCCGCAAGCGCAGCCTCGGGCAGAGCCTGGCGGCCGCGATGCCAGTAGCCGAAGATACCGCACATATCAGTTACTCCCGCGGCCCGTGAGTCGCCCGAAGGTCCAGAACATGATCCGCAGGTCTAGCCACAGCCCGTGCTCACGCACGTACTGCAGGTCCAGCGCCAGACGCTGCGCCTCGGTCGCTGCCGAACGCAAGCGGGCCTGCGCCAGCCCGGTGATGCCAGGGCGCACGCTGCAACGCAGGTCCCAATCGGCCGGCGCATACAAGGCGCGCTGCGCGGGCACGTCAGGCCGCGGGCCCACCAAACTCATATCGCCGAGAAGCACGTTGAACAACTGCGGCAATTCGTCCAAGCTGGTGCGGCGGATGAAACGCCCCACGCGGGTGATGCGTGGGTCGTCCGCGCTCGTGTGATACGGCCCGATCGCGGCTGCGTTCTGGACCATGCTGCGAAACTTGTACATGCCGAACTCGCGCCCGCCCTGCCCCACGCGCACCTGGCGAAACAGCACCGGCCGGCCGCCCTCCAGCATCACCGCCAGCGCAGTGGCCCCCAGCAAAGGCGACAGCACGAGCAGCGCCGCCAACGACGCGGCGATGTCGAGCGTGCGCTTGATCATGGGGCCACCGCCATGTCGGATGCGATCCGACGAATCCGGTCGGCCGTGTCGAGAGCATCGGTTTGCACCTGCGCAAGATCGCGCGCCACCAGCGTGCGCTCGGCATCGCGCAAAGCCTGCACACTGGCCTCAAAAGAAACTTCGGCATCGGGGCGATGAAACGTGCGCGAGAGAATGACCGCCTGCGAACCCAGACGCAGGTGCTCCCCCAACACAGCGCGCCCAGGCAGCAGCCCCTCGTCCAGACGCGCAATCCCCCCAAAACCAAAACGCAGCCCGCGCACGCGGGTGGCAGCGGCGAGATCTTCCAGGAGGCCGAGGGCCAGCGGCTCGAACATGAAGCGCAGGCCCAGAGAGATATGCAGGTCATTGAGGCCCACATACACCTCCCACAGGCCCGGCGTGTCGATCCAGTCGTTCGCGCTGCGCAGGGCGGCGGCGGTCTCGACCAGCGGCACCATCGGCCGGCGACCATCGACGATGCGCGCGAACTCGCGCAGCGTGGCGGCGTCGGTGAACATGGGCAGCATCAGCAGGTCAGCGCCTTGTGCAATCGCGTCGTCGACCTCGCCCGCGGTGCCGCCATGCAGCGGATTGACCCGCACCATCAGGCGCGCACGTTGCAGCTGGGATTTGATCCGGCCCACATCCTCGAGGGTGTGGGCGCTGATGAAGGTGTTGCGTCCCGCCTGGCGTTCGGCCTTGCCCAAGCGCTCGAGGTCCACCACCAGACGCAGGCCCTCCAGGGCATCGCAGCGGCGGGCCAATAGGGGGTCGTTGGTGAATTGAAGCAGGTCGAGCATGAAGCGGGCCGCGGGGCGCGTGATTATCGCCGCAGGGCCCGTCGCATCGCGCCCGCGCCGTGCCAGGCGGCCGCGAGCACGGCCAGGGCCGCAAGCACGGCGAGCACCAGGGCCGCAACCATCGGCAGCCCCTCTGCGCCGCCCGTGGCACGCAGCAAGGCCGCCACCACCAGCAAGGCCCCCAGGGGCCAGACCATGGCGCGCACCGGCAGGCACCGAGCCGCCCCAGTGCCCAGGGTGATCAGC
This sequence comes from Ramlibacter sp., assembly GCA_044347465.1. Taxonomy (GTDB): domain Bacteria; phylum Pseudomonadota; class Gammaproteobacteria; order Burkholderiales; family Burkholderiaceae_C; genus Ramlibacter. The sequence goes on along the minus strand of JBIKUT010000007.1, from coordinate 13,635 downwards.
AGGCCCAGGGCCACGAACATGTACACCGCGTTGAGAACCGCCATCAGCGCCGCGCCATCGCGAGGCTCGGCCGCGGCCAGCCCCAGCAGCGCCAGCAAGGCGACCCCATACAGGCTCGCGGCCGGCCGCATGCGCCCTTGCGACGCCAACACCGTGAGGGCCACCGCCGCCACCGCCTGGGGCAAAAGGCCCATGGCCGCCACGCGTCCCCATTGGGCGACCTGCACCAGCGCGGGCTCCTCCATGCGGCCCCAGCCAAACAGCAGGCGGGCGAGGGCATCGGCCCCCACCAGCAAGCCTGCGGCACAGGCGCAGGCCAGGGCAAAGGCCAGGGCAAAGGCGATGCGCACCGGCTCGCGCGCCGCCGGCTCGTGCAGGCCCTGCGTCACTGCGCGCGCCACCGCCGGAAACGCCAGGGTCGCCACCAGCTGGATCGCCAGCACCAGCGGCAGTTCCACCAGCTTCCAGGCGTAGTTGAAGGTGGCCAGCGCGCCCTCCCCGCCTTGCGACGCGAGCGATCGCGCCAGAAAGGGCAAGGCCAGGGGCAGGCCAGCGCTCAGAACCGCCCAAGTCCAGACCGAGGCCGCAGGCAGCGGGATCGCCTGCGGGGCGTCGGCACCCGCAACAGGCGCCAGGGGGCGAGCCGGCAGCCGCCAGGCCTGCCAAAGCAGGCGCAAGGCCATGGCCCCCAGCAAACCAGCGCCCAGCACCCCCACCGCATCACCCGCCGCCAGGGCACGCCCTGCCACGACCAGGGCCACGATCAAGGCGCCATTGACCACCAGATTGGCGGCGTAAAGTCCCACGAAGTCGCGTTCATGCTGCAAACGCGTGCCCCACAGGGCCGCGAGCAGGGCCAGCGGAAAGGCGATGGCGCTCCAGACCATGGCCTGGGCCGCGACCGGGCCCAGATCGGCCGGCAGGCCCGCCGCCAGGACGCCCACCAGCGGCCCCTGCATGGCCAGAATCGACCAGAGCAGCGCCGTCCCCACCCCCAGCGCCATCAGCACCCGGGCCACCTGCCGCTGCAGGCCGGCCACAGCCACCGAATCGCGTCCGGCCCAGGCCGGCACCAACACATAGGCCAGGGCGCCACTGGCGGCCACGCCCGTGAGCCAATCGGGCAGGGTGAGCATCAGGACGGCCACGTCCGCCAGGCCCGAGGTGCCCAAAGCGGCCGCTTGGACAGACTCGCGCCCCAGCCCCAGCAGCCGACTGGCCAGGAGCAGGACCAGCGAGAGGACACCGGCTTTCAACAGCATGGGCCGATTATCCGGGGCCCCGCCCTCGGAAACCTAGAATGCGGGGTTTGGCCGGAACCGATTCGGCCCCACCTGCAAACACCCCATGTCCGACACCGCCCCCCAAGCCACCGCCCCCGCCGCCGACGAGAACCAACTGATCGCCGAGCGCCGCGAGAAGCTCAAGGCCCTGCGCGAGGCGCAGAAACAGGGCGGCCCGGTGGCCTTCCCCAACGACTTCAAGCCCACCCACCAGGCCCACGCGCTGCTCGAGGCGCATGGCGCCAAAGAGGCGCCGCAGTTGGAGGCCGAAGGCCAAACCGCGTGCATCGCAGGTCGCATGATGCTCAAACGCGTCATGGGCAAGGCCAGCTTCGCCACCTTGCAAGACGCAACGGGCCGCCTGCAGATCTACGTCACCCGCGACAGCGTGGGCGAAGAGATCTATGCCGCCTTCAAACACTGGGACCTGGGTGACATCGTGGGCTGCGAAGGCACCTTGTTCAAGACCCGCACCGGCGAGTTGTCGATTCACGCGACGAAGATTCGCCTCTTGACCAAGAGCCTGCGCCCGATGCCGGACAAGTTCCACGGCATCCACGACCAGGAAGTCAAATACCGCCAGCGCTATGTCGACCTCATGACCGACGAGGCGGCGCGCCAGCGCTTCATCGCGCGCAGCAAGGCCATCACCGGCATCCGCGATTTCATGGTGGCCCACCAGTTCCTGGAGGTGGAAACGCCCATGCTCCACCCCATCCCCGGCGGCGCCAACGCGCGACCCTTCGAGACACATCACAACGCGCTGGACCAGCAGATGTTCCTGCGCATTGCGCCGGAGCTGTATCTCAAACGCCTAATCGTGGGGGGCTTCGAGCGGGTGTTCGAGATCAACCGCAACTTCCGCAACGAAGGCATCTCGGTGCGTCACAACCCCGAGTTCACGATGATGGAGTTCTACGCGGCGTACTGGAACTACCGCGATCTCATGGACTTCACCGAAGCCCTGATCCGCGATGCCGCGATGAAAGCAGTGGGCACGCTGCAACTGAGCTACCACGGCAAACCGGTCGATCTGGCTGCGCCCTTTGAGCGCCTGACCATCCGCGAGGCCATCGCCAAGTACACCGACGCCGGCGCAGGCGCCGACGACCGTGAGTGGCTGATCCCGGCGCTGCGCAAGCTGGGTCTGAGCGAAGAAAAGAACCGCCTCTCCGCCCGCTCGCTGGCTGGCCTGCAGGTGCTGTACTTCGAAGAGACGGTGGAAGACAAGCTGTGGCAGCCCACCTTCATCATGGAGCACCCCACCGAGATCTCGCCGCTGGCGCGTGCTAACGACCAGCGCCCGGAGGTCACCGAGCGCTTCGAGCTTTACCTGACCGGGCGCGAATTCGGCAACGGCTTTTCCGAGCTCAATGACGCCGAGGACCAGGCCGCACGCTTTGCGGCGCAGGTCGACGCCAAGCACGCGGGCGACGACGAAGCCATGTACTTCGACCACGACTTCGTGCGCGCCTTGGAGTACGGCATGCCGCCCACCGGCGGCTGCGGCATCGGCATCGACCGGCTGATGATGCTGCTCACGGATTCGCCGAGTATTCGGGACGTGATCTTGTTTCCAGCGCTACGGCGCGAGAGCTGAGGTCAGCCCAGGCTGGCGGAGACCAGATCGAGCGCACGCATATACCGCGGCTCCGCCATCAGCGCGTCCCACGACACCGCAGGGCGCTGCGGCAGCAACTCCAGCCGGCGCAACTCGCTGGCCTCGCTCGGTCGCCACACGGCCTGCCGGCGCGCCTTCTCGAGCCCCACCAGCAATTCATCCACCGCGGCACCGCCCTCGGTCTCCACCGACTGGTTGCAAAGCAGCACCATGTCGCAGCCTGCATTGAGTGCCGTCACCGCCGCCTCGGCGTAACTCACCTCGCGCCCATCGATCAGACGGGCCCCCGCCATGCTCAGGTCGTCGCTGAAGATCGCACCGGTGAAGCCCATTTGCCCGCGCAAGATGTCATTGAGCCACTTGCTGGAAAAACCCGCCGGGCGCGAATCCACCTTGGGATAGATCACATGCGCCGGCATCACGCTGGTGAGCGTGGCACTGAGCCACGCATAGGGCGCGGCGTCGTCGGCCAGGATGGCCTTGAGGGCGCGTCGGTCGATCGGAATGTCCACATGCGAATCCGCTTTCACGAAGCCGTGCCCCGGAAAATGCTTGCCGCAATTGGCCATGCCCGCTTGCAGCAGGCCGTGTATCACGCTCTTGGCCAACACCGTGGCCACGCGCGGGTCGCGGCTGAAGGCCCGATCGCCAATCACCCCACTCTCGCCCCAATCCAGATCCAGCACCGGCGTGAAGCTGAAATCCACGCCGCAGGCGCGCAACTCAGACGCGAGCACATAGCCCGCTGCCGTGGCCGCATCGGTCGCCCGCATCGCGCTGGGCCCTTTGCCACCATCTTTCACCCACATCTCGCCCAGCGCGCGCATGGGCGGCAGGTGGGTGAAGCCGTCGGTGCGAAAACGCTGCACCCGTCCGCCCTCATGGTCCACGCAAATCAGCAGGTCATCGCGCACCGACTTGATGTCGGCGCACAAGGCCGCCAGCTGCTCCCGGTTTTGCCAATTGCGTCCGAACAGGATCATGCCCCCGCACAGGGGATGGGCCAGTCGCTGGCGATCCAGATCGGTCAGGGCCAGTCCGGCCACATCCAAAATCACAGGTGCATGTGCGTTCATTGGGTTTTCTCTTTCTTCTCCACGACGACAAAGCTCGCCGCGTAATCGGTTTCATCGGTCACGCTCACATGGGCCGACAGGCCCTGTGCGTCAAACCATTCCTTGAGGCCGCCGTGCAGCACGATCACCGGCTGGCCGGTGGGCAACTTGGCGATCTCGCACTGCGTCCAGGTCATGGGCATGCGCATGCCCAGGCCGATGGCCTTGCTAAAGGCCTCCTTGGCCGAAAAACGCGTGGCCACATAGCGCACGCCCCGCTCGGGCCAACGGGCGCTGCGCGCCTTCCAGGTGGCGAACTCGCCCTCGGCCAGCACCTTGCGTGCAAAGCGCTCGCCATGGCGCTCCAGCGAGGCGCGGATGCGGCGCACATCGCAGATGTCGGTGCCGATGCCGAAGATCATCTGCTGCCCTCGGTCAGACCAACGCTCGGTCGATCGCGGCCAAATAGGTCCGCACCGCGCCCTCGTAGCCCCGCTCCAGAGCGTCGGCGATCAGCGCATGGCCGATGGACACTTCCTGCACCCCCGGCACGGCGCTTAGAAAGTCGGTGAGGTTGTCGGCGCTCAGGTCGTGGCCGGCATTGACCCCCAGACCCACGGCCTGCGCCGCTTGAGCGGCCGCTGCGAACCCACGCAGCACCCCGGCTTGGCGGGGCGTGCCCCAGGCGCTGGCATAGGTCTCGGTATACAGCTCGATGCGATCGGCTCCCACGGCCTTGACCGCCGCCATCATCTCGGGGCGCGGATCCATGAACAGGCTCACCCGCACGCCCAGGGCGCGGCACTCGTCCACCAGCGGACGCAGTCGTGCGGCATCCGCCGGAAACTCCCAGCCATGGTCGCTGGTGAACTGACCTTCGCTATCGGGCACGAAGGTCGCCTGATGCGGGCGCAATTCGCGCACGAAATCCATCAGGTTGTGAAACGGATTGCCCTCGATGTTGAATTCCACGCCGGGGTGGGCTGCCGCCAGGGCGTGCAAATCATGGACATCCCCCGCGCGGATGTGGCGAGCGTCGGGGCGCGGGTGCACGGTGAGGCCTTGGGCGCCGGCCGCCAGGCACAGCGTCGCCGCCCGCGTCACACTGGGGATGCCCAGGTGACGGGTGTTGCGCACCAGGGCCACCTTGTTCAGGTTCACCGACAGCGCGGTCTTTTGAAAAGTGGAAGTCATGACTAGAGGGCCTGCAAGTCCTTCATCAGCTGGCGTGTGCGCAGCGTCTGGACCCCGCAATGGTAGTGGAGCAAGGCCCGCAGCTGGGGCTTGAGCCAGGCATTGACGTCCACCACCGCGCGCATCACCGGGCCAAAGGGCGCGGCTTGATCCAAGGCCTGCTGCAAAGCCTGCCACTGCGCCCCCGACAGGCTGGAGCGACCATCGCCCACCTGCGCCCGCACCAGACCGCCCTCGGGCACCAGGCTGTAGGCCTCATCGTCGACCAGCGGCGTCATGGCCAGGGTTTGCGCGTCCAGCGCGGGCAGGAAGCCCGTCTCTCGCAGCAACAAGAGCTCAAAGGCCCGCAGCGCCGGCTGCAGCGCCTCGCCATGCTCGGAGGCCAGCACCCGCACCGCCGCGCCATAGGCGTCAAACAGCTGCGCGTGCGCGTCGTCGCGCGCCAGCAGCCGCATCAACAGCTCGTTGAGGTAGTAGCCCGAAAGCAGGGCGTCGCCCGTGGGCATCACCTGCCCGCCCACCCACTCGGCTTCCTTGAGCGCGCGGATTTCGCCCTCGCCACCAAAGCTCACACGCAGCGGCTGCAGCGGCAAGAGCACCGGCCGGAAGTTGGAGCTGGGTCGCTTGGCGCCCCGCGCCACCAGCGCGATGCGCCCGTAGTGGCGGGTGAAGACCTCCAGCACCAGGCTCGATTCGCTCCAGTCGTAGCGATGGAGCACAAAGGCCGGCTCCTGGGAAATACGTCGGGTCGCCACGGCCAACCGCCCGGATCACTCGTAGCCGAAGCTGCGCACCCGTGCCTCGTCGTCGGCCCAACCCGTGCGCACCTTGACCCAGATCTCCAGGAAGACCTTGGCGTCCATGAGCTTCTCAAGCTCCTGGCGCGCCTCGGTGCCGATACGCTTCAAGCGCTCGCCCTTGTCGCCAATGACCATGGCCTTGTGACTGTCTCGCTCCACGATGATGGTCGCGGCGATGCGCACCATGCGCTTGTGCTTGGGACTGGGTTCCTCATCGAACTTGTCGATGACGACGGTGGACGTATAGGGCAATTCCTCGCCGGTGAAGCGAAAGAGTTTCTCGCGTACCGTCTCGCTGGCTAGAAACTTCTCGCTGCGGTCGGTGAGTTCGTCTTCGGCGTGCCACCAGGGCTGCTCGGGCAGGTATTTCTCGCAAATCCCGAACAGGCGCTCGACGTCCTTGGCGTTCTTGGCTGACATGGGCACGAACTCGGCGAAGGCGTGGCGCTGTTGCATCTCGCCCAGCCAGGGTGCGATATCGCCGCGGCGATGCACTTCGTCGAGCTTGTTGGCCACCAGCAGCGCCGGAATACCCGGCTTGAGCAGGGACAGCACCTTGGCATCGGCCAGGGTGAAGCGGCCCGCCTCGACCACGAACAGCACCAGATCGACATCGCCGACCGCCCCCATCACCGTCTTGTTCAAAGACTTGTTCAGGGCCTTGGCATGGCGCGTCTGAAAGCCCGGCGTGTCCACGAACACGAATTGCGTGGCGCCGCGCGTGCGGATGCCGGTGATGCGGTGGCGCGTGGTCTGCGCCTTGCGCGAGGTGATGCTGATTTTCTGGCCCACCAGCGCATTGAGCAGGGTGGACTTGCCCACATTGGGCTTGCCCACGATGGCGATCAGGCCACAGCGTTGGCCGGGCACGGCCTCGGGCGCACCCGGCACCGGCGGAATGGGAGGCAGATCGGGGAGTTCGTTCATGTGCCGCCCTGAGCCTTCAGGGCCATCAAGATGGCCGCTGCCGCGGCCTGTTCGGCGGCCCGGCGCGAGGCGCCGATGCCGCGTTCGACCTGGCCCAGGTCCGGGATCTCGCACTCGACCTCAAAGGTCTGCTTGTGCGCAGCGCCCAGCGTACCCGCCACGCGGTACACCGGCAGCTTCATGCGCCGGCCCTGCAGCCACTCCTGCAATTCGGTCTTGGGATCTTTGGCGGCGGCCTGCATCTGCGGGGTGATCTCGACCTCCTGGAACAGACGGCGCACCAGCGCCTGAGCCGGGGCAAAGCCCTCATCGAGGTAGACCGCGCCGATCACGGCCTCGAGCGCGTCGGCCAGGATGGAGGGCCGCTTGCTGCCACCCGAGCGGGCCTCGCCCTCGCCCAGACGGATGGCCTCCGACAGGCCCAAGCCCAAGGCCAGTTGGTGCAGGGTCTCTTGCTTGACCAGATTGGCCCGCACGCGCGAGAGATCGCCCTCGGCCTGATCGGCCAGGCGTTCGTACAGCAGGCCCGCCACCGCGAGGTTCAGGACGGAATCGCCCAGAAATTCAAGCCGCTCGTTGTGTTCACTGGAAAAACTGCGATGCGTCAGGGCCTGCGCCAACAGGGCCGGATCGCGGAAGGTGTGCTGCAGCCGCTGCTGCAAGGCGGCGAGAACGGCTGGCGTCATGCCCGTACCGCTCCCGCCCTGCGGGGCCACTCAATCGAAACTGCCAATGCGCTTGATATCGCCAAAATTCATCCAGACGAAGAAGGCCCTGCCGACGATGTTGCGGTCTGGAACGAATCCCCAGAATCGCGAATCCAGCGAATTATCCCGGTTGTCGCCCATCATGAAATAGTGGCCGGCGGGCACCTTGCAGGTCACGCCCTCGACGGTGTAGCGGCACTGGTCCTTGAAGGGGAAATCTTCGGTGCCGGGAATGAAGGCCGGGCGGTCCTCGTCGTTGAGGACGCGATGGCGTTTGGGGCCCAGCGTCTCCTCGAACTGCTTGGAGTAGCGCATCGCGTCCTTGTCGAAGAAATCCGGCAGGGGCTGGGTCGCCACCGGCTGGCCGTTGACGGTCAGGCGCTTGTTCAAGTACGCCACCTCGTCTCCAGGCACACCGACCACCCGCTTGATGTAGTCCAGGCTGGGGCGCGGCGGGTAGCGAAACACCATCACGTCACCACGCTGGGGCGCCGTGCCCTCGGTGACCTTGGTGTTGATCACCGGCAGGCGCACGCCGTAGGTGAATTTGTTCACGAGGATCAGGTCGCCCACCAGCAGCGTGGGGATCATGGAGCCCGAGGGAATCTTGAACGGCTCGAACAGGAAGGACCGCAACAGAAACACCACCAGGATCACCGGGAACAAGCCGGCCGTCCAATCCAGCCACCAGGGCTGGGCCAGGATGCGCTCGCGCGCGGCGGACAGGTCGACGTTGTCGGTCTGGGTAATGCCTTGCGCGTTCAGAGCGGCGCGGCGCTGCTCGGCCTGCGCCTGCATGGCGTCCGCGGTCTTTTGTCGCTGGGGCAGAAACCAGAAACGCTCGGCCACCCAATACACGCCGGTGACCACGGTGGCCAGGAACAGCAGCAAGGCGAAATTGCCTTCGATCATGCCGAAGTACCAGGAGGCGGCATAGCCGATAAAGGCGGCCAGCACCGCGCTCGTGAAGGTCTGCATCACTCTTCCACCTGCAAGATGGCCAGGAACGCTTCCTGGGGGACTTCGACCGATCCGATCTGCTTCATGCGTTTCTTGCCTGCCTTCTGTTTCTCGAGCAACTTGCGTTTGCGGCTGATGTCGCCTCCATAGCATTTTGCCAGCACGTTCTTGCGCAAGGCCTTGACGGTCTCGCGCGCGATCACGTTGGCGCCGATGGCGGCCTGGATCGCCACATCGAACATCTGGCGGCTGATGATCTCGCGCATCTTGGCCACCACCGCCCGCCCCCGGTACTGGGACTGGGTGCGGTGCACGATGATGGACAGCGCGTCGACCTTCTCGCCATTGAGCAGGATGTCGACCTTGACCACATCCGAGGGGCGGTACTCCTTGAACTCATAGTCCATCGAGGCATAGCCGCGGCTGACCGATTTGAGCTTGTCGAAGAAGTCCAGCACGATCTCGCCCAGGGGCAGCTCGTAGGTCAGCATCACCTGCCGCCCGTGGTAGGACATGTTCAACTGCACGCCGCGCTTTTGGTTAGCCAGCGTCATGACGGCGCCCACGTAGTCCTGGGGCATGTACAGATGCACGGTCACGATGGGCTCGCGGATCTCCTCGAGCCGGCCCTGATCGGGCATCTTGGCCGGGTTTTCCACCATCACCACCTCGCCGTCGGCCTTGACCACCTGATAGACCACGCTGGGCGCGGTCGTGATCAGGTCCTGGTCGAACTCGCGCTCCAGACGCTCTTGCACGATCTCCATGTGCAAGAGGCCCAGAAAGCCGCAGCGAAAGCCAAAGCCCAGGGCCTGGCTGACCTCGGGCTCGTAGTGCAGCGAAGCGTCGTTCAGCTTGAGCTTCTCGAGGCTGTCTCGCAGCGAGTCGTACTGGTTGGCCTCGGTGGGGTACAGGCCCGCAAACACCTGCGGCTGGATCTCCTTGAAGCCGGGCAGCGCCTCGGTCGCGGTGAAGGCCGCGCCGCCGCTGCCGGCCTTGATCAGGGTGATGGTGTCGCCCACCTTGGCGGCCTGCAGCTCCTTGATGCCGGCGATGATGTAGCCCACCTCACCCGCCTCGAGCGACTCGCGCGGCTGGTTAGCGGGGGTGAACACGCCCAGGTTGTCGGCGTTGTACGTGGCGCCGGTGGCCATCAGCTTGATGCGTTCGCCCTTGGCCAGACGGCCATCGACCACGCGCACCAGCATCACCACGCCCACGTAGCTGTCGAACCAGCTGTCGATGATCATGGCGCGCAGCGGGCCCTCGGGGTTGCCCCGGGGCGCCGGCACCTTGGCGACGATGGCCTCCAGAATCTCGTCGATGCCCATGCCGGTCTTGGCTGAACACGGGATCGCTTCAGACGCGTCGATGCCGATCACGTCTTCGACTTCCGACTTCGCGTTCTCGGGATCGGCCTGCGGCAGGTCCATCTTGTTCAACACCGGCACCACCTCCACGCCAAGATCGAGCGCGGTGTAGCAGTTGGCGACGGTTTGCGCCTCGACGCCCTGACTGGCATCGACCACCAGCAGCGCACCCTCGCAGGCAGAGAGCGAACGCGAGACCTCATACGAGAAGTCGACGTGACCCGGGGTGTCAATCAGGTTGAGGTTGTAGACCTGACCATCACGCGCGGTGTAGCGCAGTGCCGCGGTCTGGGCCTTGATGGTTATCCCACGCTCTTTCTCGAGATCCATGGAGTCGAGCACCTGCTCCTGCATCTCCCGGTCGGACAGGCCGCCGCAACGCTGGATCAGGCGGTCAGCGAGTGTCGACTTGCCGTGGTCGATGTGCGCGATGATCGAAAAGTTTCTGATGTGATTCATCAACGGGAACACTTAAGTGATTGAATTCAAACGGACGCGGGCAAGAAAAAAGGGCGCGTCGAGATGCGACGCGCCCTGAACCAACAAGCAATGGCAACTGCGGTAGTTGGAGCTTCATTGTAGGCAAAAAGCCCCGCCCGTACAGGCCTACCGACCGTGCCAAGCCCAAGTTGCAGGGCAGCAACAGGATTTTTATACACAGGTTATCAACATATTTGGTGCACGACTCTTGGGACAACATGTGGGCGATCTGTGGACGAGTGGTGGGTATCCCCAACCCATCCCGCATCGTGATCCGAAGCCCTCTTGATATGCGTCCAAACGCGCAAAGAAGCGACCGATTCTATCGAAAAGTCCCTAAGGGGCGGTTGCGAGTGAGTGCCCGCCCACGTTTTTGACGGTCGAGAAAACTCGTAAAAAATTCGCATCGCAGCCCAATCCCGACCCGGCGCCAAGGGCTTTTTCGGGTCGGGTGGGGGCCGCAAGCGACTCAGCGGGGGGCCGGCCGGATCAGGAGGTAGGTCGCCATCTCGCCGCGGCGCAGCAAAATCGGAATGGGCTTGCTGCGATCCACGCGGGCCACCGCGGCCTCGAACTCGCGCACATTGGCCACCTCGGTGTTGCCGATCGCCAAGATCACATCGCCTTCGCGCAGGCCGGCGCGTGCAGCCGCCTCGGTAGCCGATTCGACCCGCACGCCACCGGGCAACTTCAACTCTTTTTTCTGGGCGTCGGACAGCTCAGACACTGCCAGGCCCAAGGCCTGCGCCGCGGCGGACGCGCGGGGCGGCTCCTCGGGGGCTGCGACGCGGCGGGCGGGCCGCTCCGGCTCGATCTCGGCGATCAGCACCGACAACTCACGCTGGCTGCCGCGACGGAACACGGTGAGCGTGGCGCGGCTGCCCGGCTTGGTGTTGCCCACCATCCGCGGCAGATCCGAGGACCGCTCGATGGTGCGGCCGTCGAACTTGATGATGATGTCGCCCGCCTCCACCCCCGCCTTCTCGGCAGGCGCGCCGGCCTCGACGCTGCGCACCAAAGCGCCCTGGGGCCGCCCCAGACCGATGGACTCGGCCACGTCCTTGGTCACCTGGTCGATGGACACGCCAATGCGACCACGACTGACGCGGCCCGTCGGCCCGCGCAGTTGATCGGCCACCCGAATCGCATCGTCGATCGGGATCGCAAACGAGATGCCCATGAAGCCCCCCGAGCGCGAGTAGATCTGGCTGTTGATGCCCACCACCTCGCCACGCAGGTTGATCAGCGGACCGCCCGAGTTGCCGGGGTTGATGGCGACGTCGGTCTGAATGAAGGACAGGTAGTCGCCGGTGTCGCGCTGCTTGGCGCTGACGATGCCGGCGGTCACGGTGTTCTCCAGGCCAAAGGGCGAGCCGATGGCCATCACCCACTCGCCCACCTTCAGGCGATTGACATCGCCGATACGCACCGAGGGCAGCCCGGTCGCCTCGATCTTCAGGACGGCGACGTCGGTGCGCTTATCGGGCGTGCCCACCACACGGGCGCGGAACTCGCGCTTGTCGGCCAGGGTGACCAACACCGCCTCGGCGCCTTCGACCACGTGGGCGTTGGTCAGCACGAAGCCGTCCGAGCTGAGGATGAAGCCCGACCCCACGCCACGCGGCTGCGGCTCCTCGGAGGGCGCATTGCGCGGCCCCTGCTGGCGCGGCGCGCCGGGCAGGGGCTGGCCGAAGAAGCGGCGGAAGAACTCCTGCATCTCATCGTCTGTGCCGGGCCCCTGAGGCGCCACACGGGCACGCTCGAGGGTGCGGATGTTGACCACCGCCGGCCCGACCTGGTCGACGAGCTCGGTGAAATCGGGCACGCCGCGCTGCGGTGCGGACTGGGCCCACACACCCGGTACCGCCAGGCCGAAGGCACAGGCCATGGCCAGCGCGCCACACACGGCGCGGGCGCGCACCAAGCAAGGGATGGAAATCATGCTCACCTCTGGGAAAAATCGGAATGTTCGGGAAAGCTAGAAGATAGGGCCTTATGGTCGCCGCTCAAGTGCCCGCGCGAATGCCCGCGGCGGCTGCGGGGGCTCATGAGCGGCGCCGGGCCGCCCCAAGGCGCGAAGGCCCCCTCGGGGGGCAGGAAGCTACACGGAGTGAGCGGACGTGGGGGTGATTCATAGCGGCACGCTATGAAAATAAAGCGCACGCCGAGCCGCTCGCCAGTGCGGCTCGCCAGCGCCAGGCGCCAGCCACAGCCACTGCACACCCGAGCCATCGGCCGGTTCGAGCCTCACCAGGAGCCAACGCTGCAAATCGCAAGTCACGGCCACGCGGGCCTCACAAGCGCCCTGCGCGGTCGTCCAGCACCAAGTCTCGCCATTCCAATCGAGCAGGCCGCGTGCCGCGCAACGCTGGCTGTGCCAGGCCCAGGCACCGCACACCCCCAGCAGGCCCGCCATCGCGAGCTGCGCGCGCGACAAGCCCGCCCATGCGCTTGGATCGGGCACCTGCATCCACCACGCCCCCCACAGGGCGAGCCCCACGCCCCAGGCCAGCGCGAGTGCGCAGGCGCCAAAACGCGAACGCCCCACCGGAATGAGCACCGATGGGGCGTTGCGCATGAACGGGAACGCGCTCAGGCGCGCTTGAACACCAGGGTTCCGTTGGTCCCACCGAAGCCGAAGTTGTTTTTGACGGCCACGTCGATCTTCAGGTCGCGCGCAGTGTTGGCGCAGTAATCCAGGTCGCACTCGGGATCCTGGTTGACGATGTTGATCGTGGGCGGGCTTTTCTGGTGGTGGACGGCCAGCACGGTGAACACCGATTCGATGCCCCCAGCACCCCCCAGGAGGTGGCCGGTCATGGACTTGGTGGAGTTGACCACGGTCTTGCGAGCGTGATCGCCCAGCGCCAGCTTGATGGCATTGGTCTCGTTGATATCGCCCAAGGGCGTGGAGGTGCCGTGGGCGTTGACGTAATCGACCTGGTCGGCGTTGACGCCGGCGTTGGTCAGTGCGCTGACCATGGCGCGGCGCGGGCCGTCGACGTCGGGCGCGGTCATATGGTGAGCGTCCGCGCTCATGCCGAAACCGGCGAGCTCGGCGTAGATCTTGGCGCCGCGGGCCTTGGCATGCTCGTACTCCTCGAGCACCAGTACGCCAGCACCTTCACCGAGGACGAAGCCGTCGCGGTCTTTGTCCCAAGGGCGCGAAGCGGTCTTGGGATCGTCGTTGCGGGTGGACAGGGCGCGCAAGGCGGCAAAGCCACCGACGCCCAGCGGC
>JBIKUT010000149.1:0-5745 GCA_044347465.1 Ramlibacter sp. | reverse complement strand
CCTCGTGATTTTCCTCGCGCTGGTGCTTATCAGCTGGTTCTCGCCCTTTCTTCAGAAGATGGGGTTTGGCAAGCTGCCGGGTGATCTGCGCTTTCGCTTGTTCGGACGCGAGTGGTTCATTCCGCTCACGACCACACTGGTTTTGAGTTTTGTCGTGGGGCTGATCGCGAAGTTCGTCTGACGCCCCTTGCCCAAGGAGCGCGCCATGCGGGCTTGTGTCGATATCGGGGGCACCAAGGTGTCCGTGAGCCTGAATGCGGGCGGTGGCGACCGCGCGCTGCTCGCCACGCGCACCGAACCCACCGTCCAATCCGGCACGCCCGATGCCCTGGCCCACCAGGTGGTGAGGATGGTCGATGAGGCATGCATGCAGCTGGGGGTGCTGCCGCAGTCCGTGCAGAGCGCCGGGGTGTGCGCGCCGGGGCCCTTCGTGCTGGCGCAGGGCGCGATTGCGCTGGCCTCACCCAATCTCTGTGGCGGTGTGGCTTCCGGCCACGACCGCTCCAACGACTGGCGCACCGTTCCCCTGGAAGCACCGTTGCGCCATCGCTTCCAGCAGCTGCGGATCGAGAACGACGCCCTAGCGGCCCTCGAGGCCGAGCGCCGCTGGGGCGCGCTGCAAGGCTTGGATCACTGCGCGTACGTGACCTGGAGCACCGGGGTCGGCGGCGGGCTGTGCGTGGGTGGGCGCGTGCTGCGAGGCAAGCATGGCAACGCGGGCCATGTGGGTCACATCTTCGTGTCCGACGATACGAACGCGACCTGCGGTTGCGGCAACGTGGGTGACCTCGAGGCTCTGGTCGGCGGGCATGCAGTGGCGCGCCGCCTGGGGGTGCCGATGTCCGAGTTACTCGACGCGGCGCAAGCCGGCGATGCCCAGGCCGGCCAGGCGGTGGACGCCATGTGTCGTGTGATGGGCCGCGCGCTCTATGACCTGATCGCCTTGCTGGATTTGCAGCGCATCGCCCTGGGCGGCAGCGTGTTTTTTCACCACCAGGCGCTGTTGCTCCCGCGCCTGATCGCGCAGGTGCGCGGTCGGCTGGTGTCTGTCACCGACGGTTGCGAGTTGGTGCCTGCGGGCCTGGGTGCCCGCGTGGGCGACTACGGTGCGCTGGCCTTGCTGGATTAGGGGTCGTTCGCTGTCGGGCCGGCGCTCAGGCCTGCGGCCTCCACGGCCGCAATCCGCGCCGCATGCACCCACTCGCCAATGCGACGCCCCTCGGCCCCCGACGCGCGCGCACGCTGGGACACATCGGCGGTGTCCACCGATTGCGCCGCCGCCAACGCTGCCAGCAGGCGGGCGCGTGGTGGGTAGGGGTCATCTTCTTTCCCGAGTCGCCCGCGCGCATCGCACTCGCAGGCCAGGAGGATGTCGCCCAAGCGGTCTGGCTTGCGAAACGCGTCGCACCGCTCGAGCAGCCGCACCAGCGCCGGCGCGCTGAACTCGGCGCTGCGGTGGATGTTGCCGTGTTCGCGCGCCACCACCTCGGCCAGTTCGCGGCAGTCGGTGGGCACGCGCAGGCGTTCGGCGATGTCCTGCATCAGCCGCGCGCTGCGGTCTTCATGCCCGATGTGCCGGGGCAGCAGGTGGGCGGGCGTCGTGCCTTTGCCCAGGTCGTGGGCCAGGCAGGCAAAGCGCACGGCCAGGGGCGCTTGCAGGCGCGCGCTCATATCAAGCACCATCATCAGGTGCACGCCCGTGTCGATCTCGGGGTGATACTCGGGCCGCTGCGGTACGCCCCAGAGGCGATCGACCTCGGGTAGCAAGCGTGCCAGCGCACCGCATGCGCGCAGCACCTCGAACATGCGCGAGGGCCGCGCCTCGCACAGGCCGCGCGCGAGCTCCTGCCACACGCGTTCGGCCACCAGCGCATCGACTTCATCGGCGTCCACCATCTCGCGCATCAGGGCGGAGGTTTCCGGGGCGATCTGGAAATCGGGAAAGCGCGCGGCAAAGCGCGCCAGTCGCAGGATGCGCACCGGGTCTTCGCGAAAGGCGTCGGTGACATGCCGCAGCACGCGGGCCTGCAGGTCTCGCTGGCCGCCGTAGGGGTCGATCAGCGTGCCGTCTTGCGCGCGTGCGATGGCGTTGAGCGTGAGGTCGCGCCGTGCCAGGTCTTCTTCGAGGGTGACTTCGGGGCTCGCGTGAACGCGAAAGCCGTGATAGCCCGGGGCGGTCTTGCGCTCGGTGCGAGCCAGCGCATATTCCTCGCGCGTGTCGGGGTGCAGAAACACCGGGAAGTCCTTGCCCACCGGCAAATAGCCCGCGTCGATCAGATCTTGTGGTGTGGCGCCGACCACCACCCAGTCGCGGTCCTGCACGGGCCGCCCCAAGAGGGCATCGCGCACCGCACCGCCGACTTCGTACACCTGCATCAGCGCGACTTTCGGTAAGGCTCTTCGAAGTCCCGGAAATCGCGTTCTGCCAGCGCCTGTTCGATCCAGGCCTGCACACCTGGCAGCGCGCGCACCCGCTCCACATAGGCGGCCACAGGCGCCGAGAGCGGCAAGCCGTAAGTGGCAAAGCGCATGCAAACCGGCGCGTAGTAGGCATCGGCAATCGAGAACTCGCCAAAAAGCAGGCTTCCCTCAGGCTGCTGCGCCAACAGCTCGGTCCACATTGCCGATAGGCGTTCGACGTCAGCCCGCACGCTGGCTTGCTCGCGCCAGATGCGCGCACCGACCTCGGGCAGCGAGGCTTCGATGTTCATCGGGCAGTGGCTACGCAGCGCGCCAAAGCCTGCGTGCATCTCGGCGCAGATGCTGCGCGCGCGGGCCCGCGACCGGGCTTGGATCGGCCAGAGCGCGCGTTCGGGAAAGCGTTCGGCCAGGTACTCGGCGATGGCCAAGGTGTCCCAGATCGCCAGGTCGCCATCGACCAGCACCGGCACTTTGCCCACCGGGGTGACTGAAGCCAGCGTCGACTTGAATATGGAGTCGGCGCCGAAGGCGTCAAAGCGCACCATGACTTCTTCGAAGGGGATGCCGGCCTGCCGCAGCAGCACCCACGGGCGCATCGACCACGACGAATAGTTCTTGTTGCCGATATAGAGCTTGAGCATGCGGGCGCGCTTCGGGTCAAGGGATGTCGCGATTGGCCTCAGGCGCCGCCGGATCACGCGGACCCACCGTGCCCAGGCGCGCCTTGAGCGATTGCGGTTGCCCGGTCAGGATGGCTGCATACGCGGTGGCGTTGGACAGGACCTTCTTCACGTAGTCGCGCGTCTCATGGAAAGGCACGTTCTCGGCCCAGGCCGCGCCTTCCATCACCGGTCCGTTGCGCCAGGTGCGTGAGCGGCTCGGGCCGGCGTTGTAGGCCGCTGCGGCCAGCGGCATGGAGCCGGTGAAGTCTTCCAGCACCAGCTTGAGGTAGCCGGTGCCGATGGCGATGTTGGTCTCGCGGTCGTTGATCTGGCCGGGGGTGAAGTTGTTCAGGCCGATGCGCCGCGCCGTCCAGCGGGCCGTGGCCGGCATGACCTGCATGAGACCCGAGGCGCCCACGTGTGAGCGCGCGTCCATGATGAAGCGGCTTTCTTGTCGGATCAGGCCATACACATACGCTGGGTCGAGGTTGATCTCGCCGCTGCGTCGCACCACCGATTCGCGAAAGGGCATGGGAAAGCGCTGCTCGAGATCGAATTCGGCGCGGGTGCGTTCGCTGGTGTTGATGCAGCGGTCCCAGACCTCGCGCTCGCAGGCCAGTTGGGCCGCCGCGAGCAGGTCGCGGTCGCCCATGCCACCCGGGCGTGCGAGGTTGGTGGTGTAGTTCCACTCGCGCACACCGTCGGGGCGCAGGCCGATGGCGATGGCGTGCAGGGCCCGCGTGAGGCCCGGATTGCGGCGCGCCGCCTCGCGTTCTTCCGCGGTGAGTGGCGCCGGGCGCGCGGACAGGGTGATCTTTTGCCCCAGTTCTTCCAGGGCCAGCTGCTCGTAGAAGCCGCGCGGCGAGGCCAGCGCGGTGAGTTGCCGGCGGGCCTCGGCTTTTTCGGCCTCGCCCCCGGTGGCCAGCAGGCCACGGGCCCGCCAGTAGGTCCAGGCGGGATCTTGCTGGGCCTGGGGGCTCATCGCGTTGACTGCGTCGATGACGGCCTTCCATTCGGGTTGGGCGCCAGCGCGCAGGGCTGCGCGCGTCTTCCAGGCGAGCATTTCGTCATTGAGATCGGTGTCGCGCGTGACCTTGGCGAAATACCCCAGGGCGCTGGGGGCCAGTCGCTGCGCCGCCTGCCGCCCGATCGTGCCCCAGACCCAGTTGCGTTCTTCGGCGGTCAGGTGGCCTTCCCACTTGCGGCTGAAGGTGGCGGCGGCGACCTCGGGGTCGGTGGCGGCCATGCGCACCAGGGCCAGGGTCACCATTTCCTTGCGGGTGCGCGAGATGGCGACCACGCGGTGGGCCAGGTAGCGCGCCGGGTTGGCCAGCGCCTCGCCGGCCTGCGCGCTCACCTCGGGGGCGACGATTTCCACCGCGGCCAGCGCAGCCCGCGTGCGATTGTGTTCGGCGGCATGACGGGCCTTGCGCCAGATATCGAGCGGCGCCAGGCGGGGGCCGCTGCCGTTGCCCGCCAGGTTCCGGGCTGCAGTGGTGCAGCCGTCCTCGGCCTCGCGCTGCGACTGCCACAGCCGGCGCACTTCGTCGACCAGGGCTGGCGTCGTGCCTTCTCGCAGTTGTTGCACCAGCAAGGCGTAACAGCGCACCTGCGGGTCGTCGTTCATGCGAAAACGCGGGTGTTCGTCGGCGAAGGCGGTCCAGTCTCTGCGTTGGCCCAGAAGCAGCAGCCAGTCATTGCGCAGGCGGTCCTCCTGGTAGGTGCCGGCGTAGCGCGTGAAGAACTCCTGCACCTCTTGGGCGGAGGCGCTGTCCAGGCGAGCGCGCAATTCCCAATAAGCGCCCCAGGGCTCGAGGGTGTGACCTCGCAGCTGGGGCAGGAGCTGGGTCAGGCGGGCCTTGTTCGTCTGGCGGAAGGCCTGGGCCATCTCGAGGGCGGTCGAATCGCCAGGTGCGTCGGTGCGCCCCTGGGCCTGCACCGAGCAGGCCAAGAGAGGGGCTGCGATCAGTGTCAGAATCTTTCGGAACTTCATTGGTGGATTATGGACAAGTCAGAGGAAAAAAAGGCCCTGCGCCAGCAGTTACTGCAGGCCCGTCTGCAGATGCCCGATCGCCTGGCGCGGGCCGACCTGCTGCAACGGGTCATGCGGATCTGGCTGGTCGGTCGCCCTGACGGGGTCATTGGCGCCTACTGGCCGATCAAGGGTGAATTCGATCCGCTGCCCGCCCTGCATCGCTGGAAAGAAGACGGCGAGTTGCTTGACCAGCCCCAGCGCCGTCGTATTGGCCTGCCGGTGGTGGACAAGGTCCATAAGACCCTGCAATTTCACGCTTGGTTCCCGGGCTGCCCCATGGAGGAAGACGCCTATGGCATCCCCAAGCCCAAGGACACCGAGGTGATCGTGCCCACTTTGCTGTTCCTGCCTTGCGTGGGTTATGGCCCGGGCGGCTATCGCCTGGGGTATGGCGGCGGCTTTTATGACCGTACCTTGGCCAGCCTGCAGCCGCGGCCCTACACCGTGGGCCTGGGATTCACCCAGGGCTTCCTGCCCGATTTCGAGCCCCAGCCGCACGATGTGCCGCTGGATGCCATCCTCAATGACAACGGGGTGGTCTGGCCCGTGCGCTGAGGGCGCGCGCTTTGCCTGGTTAAGATCGTTCGCCTAGAGGAGTACCCCACGATGTCCAAAGCCTTTGCCAGC
>JBIKUT010000148.1:0-5746 GCA_044347465.1 Ramlibacter sp. | reverse complement strand
GTGTGAGCAGAGTCCAATGCCAGGTCGATCATGAGCAGCTTGGGGTTGTTGCGCTTGTTGACGAACGGCCCGGTCTTGGTGGTGGTGCTCCGTTTGAACTGGTCGACGCTGGGCAGTTCGGATCGGACCTTCAAAATCAAGGCCATCCGGCGGTTCTTCTCCTGCGCCTCTTGCAGCTTGCGGTGAGCGACCGCCCCCCTCAAGTTGCCAGGAAACCGGGCGGTCAAGGTGGCCACGCGCGCGGCCCGGGCTTGCAGCTCGGCGGCTTGACGCTTCTGGCGTGCCGCCTTCAGGCTGGCGGGCAGCGGCATCGTTCCGGGCTGTTCATCGGCCAGCACCCATTCGTTGGCACTCAAGTCGTTCCATTTGACATAGGCCACCGAAGGATCGCTGGCCATGGGCGCCAGCCCCGCATGGGGTGTGCGAACGTAGCGCGCGAAGTGGGCGCCCAACGGCCAGGGCCAGCACAGGGTTTGCGCAGCAGAGGGCTGGTCCAGGGTCGGGCTGCGCGCTTCCACGAGCATCCGATTGAAGGTGTCACGGTCCGTCTCGCCCGCGCGGATGATGGAGCGGTTGGCGATGTAGGTCTTGAGCGTGTACCCGATCAGGTCGGGGTTGTCCGCCGTGACATCGATGTTGTCGCGGATCTGGATCATGGGGGTGATCTGCTGGATCACCACGAATTGGTACTTCTGGAGGTCAGACTCGACCTTGTTCAAGTTCGCGCCCATGCGCGCGAGAACCTCCTTGTCCGACTCCTTGCGCTTGATCAGGCCACCGAACCGGGAGACGGTCTTGGGCTGCAAACTCAAACCGGAACCACTGCGCTCGGGCATCTTGAAGCCGCTCGCGCTGCCGCTGCCAGAGAGCGCTTGCAGGTGCTCGCTGGCTTGCGACGCGAACTCGCGCGTTTCCGCGACCTGATCGCGCACCGCGGTGAGTTGGTCGACAACATCCTTCACCTGGGCCACCAGTTTGATGATGTCGCCTGTTGCGTTGGCCGCTTGCCTCAGTGACTGAATCAGCGCGGGCGCCGCTGCGCCCAATGACCCCGCCGTGGCCACCGCAGAAAACGCCAGACTGCCCAGGGCCATTCCGGCACTCGCGACGTGGTAGGTGCTCGAGTAGTTGGGCTTCCAGGTGAAGGCATAGACATGCTGCTCGACGAGCAGCCGGTGCATGGGGGGATAGAGCTCATCCCGAGCAGACTCGCTCAACACGGCGGGCTTGCTGGCCAGGAAGCTCAGGCCACCGCCTCGCCCCTTGCGGTCGTTGCTCACCTCCGCATGGGACGCATTGACGATGTAGCGCAGGTTGGCCGCAAGCCCGACGTTGCAGCCGTCGGCCTTGCTCAGGATGTCTTGCAACACGGCCTTGTACGGCGTCTTCGCAGTGACCACCGCCTTCAGCGAATCTGCGACGGAGGCGTTCTTGGCGAAAGCCATGTAGGTGAACGCGCCACCCGCCTTGCTCATGAACATCGAGAGAAAGCGGATCTTGTCTTCGGTGAATAAATCACAAAAGATGGGAAACGACGTCTTTGCGTCATCACCCAGGAGCTTGTAACTTTTGGAATCTTCAAGCGGCATGAGGGACTCTCCGTGTCAAGCGTTGGGGGGTGAGGGACTGACAGGTCCGCGGTGCAGGGGTCATTTGTTCAGCCCCAAGAGCTGCACCATGCGGTTGAGATCGCCCTCTTCCTGCATGATTTCCGCCATGAGCGCCGGCAGCGGCAGACGTCCCCAGTTGACTGCGCGGCGAATGAGGTAAGGCGTGGGGCTGTGCGGCTCGATGGCAGCGAGGTATTCGGCCAGGGCTTCCAGCGTGCGATAGGCCTCGTCGCGATTGGGCCAGGCACCGATGACCACAGGCGGCAGCGCAGCGGGGGGTGCGGCCGGTTCGCCGTTCGGCTCGAAGGGCATCGCGTCGGCATTCGTCTCCAGGGGCGCCGCGTTGGCGGCGGCGGCCCCGGCTTCACGCGCAGGGGGGAGCGACGCCTGGACCTGAAGCAGCACCCGCTCCAGGGTGTCGAGCACGGCGGCAAGCTTGCGCAACACAGGCGCATGCGGTCCGAGGCATCAGCAGGTACTCGTGACGGCGCCGATCCATCACCACCGGCTCGCTCGTGCGCTCAAACAGATTGACCACCGGCACACAGCACAGGCCGAAGTTCTCGGCCGACAACAGTGACAGGACCCGAGCGCTGCGACTGAACACCCACCGCAGCGAGAACCCCGAGCCGCTGCCCAGACGCCCCTGCAAGCCGCGCAGATCGAAGAACTGGAACTTGCGCGGAAAGGCAAAGTACTCCTGCAGCAAGCCGTACGCCGGGTGCGCGTGGGCGGGCTGCGCCAGCACCTCCTGGCCTTCGTCGAAACCCACCTCCGACAGGCATCCCGCCGCGAGCGGCACGCAGCGGCCGTCCGCGGCCACGATCTGCACCGACTCCAGGCTCGTGACCAGCAACTCGTGCAGGGGCATCGTGACCAGCAGGTCCCCCGCCAGGTGCAGGCGCAGAACGTCGATCTCCAGCTCGTGGGCCTGCACGCCCGGCTCGCACGCGAAGTCCAGGCGCAGGGTGCGGGGGTCCTCCATGCGCGCCTGGGTGATCCGCAGCGGCCACAGCGTCAGGTCCCAGGCGGTGCGCATGCGGCAGGTCTGGCCGGTGTCGGCGGTGGTCGACAGGGCCGTGCCACGCGGGACCTGCAAACCCGCCGTGACCTTGCCCTGGGTCGGATCGAGCGTCATCTGCACCACGGTCATGGACGCCACGGGCTGGGTCAGGCTCGGGCACAGGTTGTCCAACAGGCTGGTGGCCACGGTCGGAAAATCCCGATCCAGCTCGCGATGCACCCGCGCGGCCAGAAAGGCCACCGCCTCGATCAGTCGCTCGGTATGCGGATCGGGCGACTCCGACCCCGTCAGGTCCAGGCGCTGGGCCACCTTGGGATACCGGGCCGCGAAGTCGCCGCCTTGCACACGCAGGTAGGCCAGCTCACGCCGGTAGTACTCCAGGAGGTCGTCGTGGGCGTTCATGCGTGGGCGCCCCCCTGCAGGCCCGGATCGTCAAGAGCCATGTCGAAATCCACACGCTGCAAGCTGCGCCCCAAGAGGGCCTGGGCCGACACCGTCACGCACGCACGCTCGGGCCGACGCGGATCACGCCGCGCGCTCACGGTCACGGTCGACAGGCGCGGCTCGAACAGCCCGATGGCGTGGCCCACCACGTCGGCCATCACCTGCAGGTCACCGTCGGACTGCACACTCAGCCCGAGCAGATCAGGCAGGCCGTAGTGCCACACCGACCCCTCAGCCTCCAGAAACCCGGCGATCGTGAGCCCGTTGCGTGAATTGAGAAGTCGCAGCAAGTCGCGTCGCAGCGAAGCGCGCAGATCCGGGCCCTCGAGCACACGCGTCTGCGACGACGGGCCATCGCCCCCGCACAAGCGGTCAAACAAGGGAACGTGAGACGCCCTGACGAATGTGGACACGGTACGACTTCGTGACAGCAGAACCCGGTGGGCAGGCGTGGCGGCCCGTGCCGGGGGATGCGACGCAGCACACCCCCTCGGACCGCGTCGGCGCGTCAATCGGCCTTCATCTCCTCCATACTCCAGTTCCAGGTGCCCGTGCCCTTGGCGGTCGAATCCGACTGCTGCTGGGTGTAGTCGCACTTGAGCTTGGTGAAGTTGATCGAGAACGAATCCGTGGGAATGCCACCTCCACCCGACGTGCTGATGTTGGAAATCATCGCGTTCGTCATCTCGTAGGTGAAGAAATTCATGAACTTGCCGTTCTCCACGCGGCCCACATACAACTTGGCGGCGCCGATCT
Organism: Ramlibacter sp.; assembly: GCA_044347465.1. Classification (GTDB taxonomy): domain Bacteria; phylum Pseudomonadota; class Gammaproteobacteria; order Burkholderiales; family Burkholderiaceae_C; genus Ramlibacter. Next base: position 1,912 of record JBIKUT010000148.1, on the reverse strand, counting down.
TGGTGCCCTGGCTGCAGGCCTTGTACATCTCGGTGGTCGCCAGGTCCGACATCTTTTGCAGCGACATCTCCGAAAAGAGGGGCCGCCCCGCGGTACGCTCGGTGTTGGCGATGTCGCCCTGCATCGGCAGTGACAAGCTGTGGGAATAGCTCAGGACAATGATCTTGTCCGTGTACCCGGTGATCTGGCAGTTGCCCTTGATGGTGCCGCCCAGATCGAGAATCAAAACATCAGACATACGCTAGCTCCTTGGTTCGTGGCGGCCCGGGTGCGAAGTGCCCCCGGGCACAAGCGGGGACTCAGGCCGCAGCCGCAGGCAGTTGGGCCACCAGGCGGATCGACGTGGTCAGTTCCTCCATCTGGAAATGCGGACGCAGGAACACGGTGGCCGAATACGCACCGGGCTTGCCGGCCACCTCGGTCACATCGACGCGCCCCTCCGCCAGCGGAAAGCGCGCCTTTTCGCCTTGCGTGGCGCTCGGACTCAGGAGCACGTAATCGCTGATCCAGCCATTGAGGTAGTTCTCGATGCCGGCGCGCGTCTGAAAGCTGCCGATCTTGTCGCGCATGATCACCTTGATGTAATGCGCGAAACGCGAGGCGGCCAGCAGGTAAGGCAAACGCGAGGACAGCGCCGAATTCGCGTTGGCGGCATCCAGGTTGTAGGCCTTGGGCTTGTTCACGGTCTGGCCCCCGAAGAAGGCGGCCACATTCGATCCCTTGGCATTCACCGCGGCGATGAATCCGAGGTCGTTCAACTCCTTCTCGCGCCGGTCGGTGATCGTCACCTCCGTCGGGCACTTGAGCACCACATCCCCCTCGTCGGTCTTGAAGGCGTGGGCCGTCATGTTCTCGACCTTGCCGCCGCCCTCGACACCCCGGATCGCGGTCGTCCAGTTGTACTTGGCGAAGGCATCCGTGATGCGCAGGCCCATTTGGTAGGCCGCGTTTGCCCAGAGATATTTGCTGTGGTCCTTGCCGTCCACGTCCTCCTCGAAGTTGAAGCTCTCCACGGGGTTGGTGGCCGCCCCATAGGGCAGGCGCGCCGCGTAGCGGGGCAAGACCAGGGCCACGTAGCGCGAATCCTCGGAGTCGCGGAACCCGCGCCAGGTGGCCAGCTCGGCGCTCTCGAAGATCTTGGACATGTCCCGCGGCAGGCCCATCTCGGTGAAGGTGCTCATGCCAAACATCGAGGGGCTCGCCGCCGCAATGAACGGCGCGTGCGCGGCGGCCGCCACCTTGGAGATGCGCTGGAGCAAAGCAATGTCCTGCGGGTGGCGACCAAAGCTGTAGTCGCCGATCAACAAGGAGTACGGGTTGCCGCCGAAGGTGCCGTATTCCTCCTCATAGACCTTCTTGAACAACACGCTCATGTCGTAATCGACGGCGGTCTCCAGGTCCTTGAGCAGATCCTTCTTCGACACATTGAGCAGGCGCAGCTTCAGCTGCGGCCCGGTCTCGGTGCCGGTGACCATGTCATGCAAGCCGCGCCACGAAGCCTCCAGGCTCTGGAAGTCGGCGTGGTGCAGGATCGCGTTAAGTTGATCGGTGAGGATCTTGTCGATGTCGGCGACCCGTTCGTTGATCATGGCGACCACGCCCTTGTCGGGCGCGGTCTTCATGCCTTCATCGAGGATCTGTGTGGCGAACTGCCCCAGGAGCTTCTTGGCGTAGTCGCTCTGCGAGGGTTCGATGGCCATCTTGCCTTCCTGGACGATGCGATCCAGGAGGCTCAATTCGGCGGTGGCGGTGGCGGCACCACCGGATTCGACTTCAGTTTCAGTGGACATGGCGTGCACTCGTGCTAGGTGAATCGGAGGGGATGCAGGCCACTCAGGCCGGCACGGCGGCGGCCTCGTCGGCGCCCTTGAGCGCCTTGAGGTCCTCGGTGTTCTGGAGAATGTTCTCGAGC
>JBIKUT010000147.1:0-5785 GCA_044347465.1 Ramlibacter sp. | reverse complement strand
GCGCTTGCTGGTGACGACATAGGTGAGGTTCAGTCGGGCGAATTCGTACTGGCGTGGCTGCGGCGCGTTGATCAGGCCACCTTCGCGCAGGCGATCGAGCAGCCAGTCGTAGAAGGGGCGCTGGTCCTCGAATTCGAGGGTGCATATGCTGTGGGTGATGTTCTCGAGCGCGTCTTCGATGGGGTGCGCGAACGTATACATCGGGTAGATGCACCAGCTCTTGCCCGTGTGATGGTGCTCGGCATGCTTGATCCGGTACAGGGCCGGATCGCGCAGGTTGATGTTCGGGCTGGCCATGTCGATCTTGGCCCGCAGGACGGCGGCGCCATCGGCCAGATGGCCCTCGCGCATCTGCCGAAAGCGCGCGAGGTTTTCCTGCGGCGTGCGGGTGCGATAGGGGCTGTCGATGCCCGGCTTACCAAAGTCACCGCGGTGCGCCCGCATCTGCTCGGGGGTCTGTTCGTCTACATAAGCCAGGCCGGCTTCGATCAGGTGCTCGGCGGCGCGGTACATGAAGGCAAAGTAGTCGCTGGCCTGATAGCGGTGCGAGGTGCCGTTGGCATCCCAAGAGAACCCGAGCCAGCGCACGGCGTCCAGGATGCCGTCCACATATTCCTGGTCTTCTTTCTCGGGGTTGGTGTCGTCAAAGCGCATGTGGCACACGCCGCCGTAATCGCGGGCCAGCCCGAAGTTCAGGCAGATGCTCTTGGCGTGCCCCACATGCAGATAGCCATTGGGCTCGGGGGGGAAGCGGGTGCGGATGCGGGCAGGGTCGGGGGCGCCGGCCTGGTGGGTGGCAGCGTCTGCCGGGTGGCCCGCCCAACGGCGTTGCGCATAGGTGCCCTGTTCCAGATCGCGGTCGATGATCTGGCGCAGGAAGTTGCTGCTCTTGGCGCCTTCCGGGGTGGACGCGGGGTCAGTGGGGGCGGTCATAAGCCTGTGATTTTAGGCGGGCTGGCTCCATGCAAGGGCTGTGGTACAAGTTTGGGGTCACAAACCTGCCCCTGAGACCGCCCCATGACAGCCACCCAGACCATGCATCCCGACGAGCGCGCTGCGCGCGTGCAGCTGGCGGCCTGCTATCGCATCTTCGACATGCTGGGGTGGACGGAGATGATCTACAACCACATCACGCTGCGCCTGCCCGATAGCGTCACCGGTGGGGAAAAGCATTTCTTGATCAATCCCTTCGGCCTGCATTACAGCGAGGTCACGGCCAGCAATCTGCTCAAGATCGATGTCCAGGGCAACAAGATCGAGGACAGCCCCTGGAACGCCAATCCCGCCGGGTTCACTGTGCACTCGGCGATCCACGAGCACATTCCCCAAGCGCACTGCGTGATGCACACGCACACCACCGCCGGCCTGGCGGTGGCCTGCACGCGCACCGGTCTGGCCCAGAACAACTTCTACTCCGCGCAGCTCGGTGGCATGGTGGCTTATCACGATTTCGAAGGCATTACCGTCCACGCCGAGGAGGCGCCGCGCCTGCTGAAAAACATGGACAACCGCCCCCTGGTTATTTTGCGTAATCACGGCCTGCTGGCCTGGGGTCAGACCCTGCCCTTGACGCTGGCCCGCTTGTGGACGCTGCAGCGTGCCTGCGAGATCCAGGTCGCCCAGGCGGCCCTGGGTCCTGCGATTGCCATTGCGGAGGACGTCGTGCGCAAAACCACCGGTGACGCCTTGCAGTGGGACGTGCGTTTTGGCGCCGGCCAGGATGTTTTTGACGCCCTCGTGCGCCGCTTGGACCGCGTCGACGATTCCTACAAACACTAAGCCCCGTCGATCGTCCGGCCGCCCCTGACCCTGTAGGACGCCATCGCCGACGCATCCAACCCTCATGGGGCATGCGTACGCAGGGGCCTGGGGTCCCTTTCTACAATGCGCAGATGAAGAACACGTTCTCCTGGAAGCTGTGGGCCCTGCTGTCGCTCCTGGCGCTGGCGGTTGCGGGTGGCGTGGCGTGGTGGATGCAGGACCCGACGCCCGATGTCACCTACCGCACCGGCCTGATCGAACAGGGCCCGCTGCAGGCAACGGTGTCGGCCTCTGGCACGGTCAATCCGGTGAGCCAGGTCTCGGTGGGCACCCAGGTCTCGGGTCAGATCAAGGACCTGCTCGTGGATTTCAACAGCGAGGTGCGGGCCGGGCAGCTGATCGCCCTGATCGACCCCGAGACGTTTGAGTACCGGGTGCGCCAGGCCCAGGCCGATGTGGATGCGGCCCAGGCCGCCGTGCTCAATGCGCAGGCCAGTGGCGCTGCCGCCCGGGCCGCGGTGTCGCGTGCCCAGGTGGACCTGAGCGAAGCGCGCCGTGACCTCGATCGCAAGCGCATGCTGGTGGCCCGCGAGTTCATCGCCAAGAGCGAGGCCGAGAAGGCCGAGGCCCTGGTCAATACCAGCGTCGAAGGCCTGAAGTCCGTGCAAGCCCAGGTGGGTGTGGCCGATGCCCAGGTCAAGAGCGCACAGGCCAATGTGGCCCAGCGCCAGGCGGCGCTGGCGCAGGCCCGTGTCGATCTGGCCCGCACCCGCATCGTCTCGCCGGTCAACGGCATCGTGATCAAGCGCGCCGTCGAGAAAGGCCAGACCGTCGCGGCCAGCCTGCAGGCGCCCGAGCTGTTCGTGATCGCGCAGAACCTGCAGGACATGCAGGTCGAGGCCAGCGTCGACGAAAGCGACATCGGCCGCATCCGCCCGGGCCAGAAAGCCACCTTCACCGTCGATGCCTTCCCGGGTCAGGGCTTTGAGGGCGAGATCCGCCAGGTGCGCAAGGCGGCCCAGAACGTCTCCAATGTGGTGACCTATGTCGCGGTGGTGGCGTTTACCAACAATGGCGGCCGGCTGCTGCCGGGGATGACGGCCAATGTGCGCGTGATCACCGATGCCCGCGAGAGCGTGCTCAAGGTGCCCAACGCGGCGCTGCGCGTGCGCATTGCGGGAATCGAGCCGCCGGCGGCAGCGGCCTCGGCTGCGGCGTCTGGCGCGGCGTCGGCTTCGGGTGCAACCTCGCCCAACCCGCCGGCTGCCGCTGCCGCGGCAGCCGCCTCGAGCGGGCGCGGGGGGGCGGGTGGCCCGGGCAGCGAGTTCCGCAACCGTCTGGTGACCGAGCTGCAGCTCACGCCCGAACAGATCGAGAAGGTGGACGCGATCTACGCCGACGCCCGTCCGCGCTTCATGCAACTGCGCGAGCTGGCCCCAGACGAGCGACCCAAGGCGCGCGAGCGCATCACCGCCGAGATCCGCGCCCGCATTGGCGACGTACTCACCCCCGAGCAGAAGCCACGCTATGCGGCCCTGGTCAGCGAGGCGGCTGGCCGTGTGGTGACGCGCGGGCGTTTGTATGTGCAGGGGGAGGACGGTCAGCCTCGCGCCTACAGCGTGCGTCTGGGCATCACCGACGGCACCGCCACCGAGTTGCTGGTGGCGCCGGGCTCTCCTGAGGCACAGGCCTTGCAGGCAGGCACGCGGGTGATCACCGGCACCAGCAGCCCCACAACGGCCCCAAGCCGTCCGCCGGCCGGCCCGCGCATGTCGTTCTAAGCGCGCACAAGGCATCGCCTGTGGCCCTGATCGAAGCGCGCAACCTCACCAAGGTCTATGCCCTGGGCGGTCAGACCGTGCACGCCTTGCGCGGGGTGTCGCTGGACATCGAGGCCGGCGAGTTCGTGGCCATCATGGGCGCTTCCGGCTCGGGCAAGAGCACCTTGATGAATATCCTGGGTTGTCTGGACCGGCCCACCTCGGGCGAATACCGCCTGGCGAGTGAGCCGGTGCAAGACATGAACGCCGACGCACTGGCGTCCATCCGCAATCGCCGCATCGGCTTTGTGTTCCAGCAGTTCAACCTCTTGCCTCGCACGAGTGCCCAGGAGAACGTGGAGCTGCCCATGGTCTATGCCGGCATCGCCGCGGCGCCGCGGCGCGAACGGGCCCTGGAGGCCCTGCAGCAAGTGGGACTGGGTGAACGCACCCAGCACACGCCGGCCGAACTCTCCGGCGGGCAGCAGCAGCGGGTGGCGATCGCACGCGCCTTGGTGAACCAGCCAGTGATGGTGCTGGCCGACGAGCCTACCGGCGCGCTCGATTCGCAGACCAGCGAGGACATCATGCGGCTGCTCTCGCAGCTCAATGCGCAGGGCATCACCGTGGTGCTGGTGACCCATGAGGCGGACGTGGCAGCGTGGGCGCGTCGGCGCATCGTGTTTCGCGATGGCGCCATCGTCGAAGACCAGCGCACCGGAGTGGCGGCATGAGAGCGCAGCGCCGGGCCGCCCCAAGCAAGCTCGCGCCCCCTCGGGGGGCAGCGAAGGACACGCAGTGCCGAGCGTGGGGGCTGACATGAACACCCTGGCCGCCCTGCGTTCAGCCCTGCGTGCACTGGCCGCCAACAAGCTGCGCAGCGTGCTGACCATGCTGGGGATCATCATTGGCGTGGCGGCGGTGATCACCATGATTGCCTTGGGCCGGGGTGCCACCGAGCGGGTGCAGGCGCAGATGAAGGGTCTGGGATCCAACATCATGCTGGTGCTGCCTGGCGGCGTGACCGCTGGCGGCGTGCGCCTGGGAGCGCAGACCGGGCAGGCCCTGACCGAAGAAGATGCCATCGCCATCGCGCGTGAAGTGCCGCAGGTGCAGGTGGCCGCGCCCACCTCGCGCACCGCGGCGCAGGTGGTGGTGGGCAACACCAACTGGAGCACCTCGATCTTCGGCACCACCAATGATTACCTGGAGGCACGCGATTGGCCGCTGGCGGCGGGGCGCGGGTTCGAGGCGGCCGAAGTACAGGGCTCGGCCAAGGTGGCCATCATCGGTCAGACCGTGGCGCAGCAGCTGTTTGGCGATGCCGACCCGATCGACCAGGTGATCCGGGTCAAGAAGATCCCGGTGACCGTGATTGGCGTGTTGGACAAGAAGGGCCAGAACTCGCTGGGCCAGGACCAGGACGATATGGTGCTGGTTCCGATCAGCACCTACCGCAATCGCATCCAGGGGGGTGTGGGCGGTAAGCAAAAGCGCATCGGCTCGATCAGCGTGAAGGTGCGCGAAGGCCAGAACATGAAAGCCGCCGAGGAGGGCATCCGCGACCTGCTGCGACAGCGCTTTCGGGTGCAGCCGGGGGCGGACGATCCCTTCACCGTTCGCAACCTCACCGAAATCTTGCAGGCCCAGGAGTCCGCCAGCCGCGTGATGGCCATGCTGCTGGCGGCGGTGGCGGGCATCAGCTTGATCATTGGCGGCATCGGCATCATGAACATCATGCTGGTGAGCGTGACCGAACGCACCCGCGAGATCGGCCTGCGCATGGCGGTGGGCGCGCGCGGGCGTGACATCCTGGCGCAGTTTCTGATCGAGGCCGTGACCCTGAGCCTGATCGGGGGTGCTATCGGTGTGGCCCTGGGCGGCATCGCCACCTGGGCGGTGGTCTATTTCGCGGGCTGGCAGGTGAGCATGTCGGCGGGCTCGATTGCGCTGGCGGCGGGTTTCTCGGCGCTGGTGGGCGTGTTTTTCGGTTTCTATCCGGCCCGGCGCGCCTCGCGCCTGCTGCCTATAGAGGCCTTGCGCCACGAGTGAGGCGGCTGCCGCTGAGGCAGCAGCGATAATCGCGGATCCGTTTTCAGGGAGCGCGCGTGGACATCCTCTTGCTGGTCAAGGCCGCCATCATGGGCGTCGTCGAGGGCCTGACCGAATTCCTTCCGATCTCCAGCACCGGCCACCTGATTCTGGCCGGCGCGCTGCTCGGGTTTGATGACGAGAAGGCCAAGGTCTTTGACATCGCCATCCAG
>JBIKUT010000146.1:0-5786 GCA_044347465.1 Ramlibacter sp. | reverse complement strand
ACCGCCAGGGACCGCTTGGCGGGTTCCTGGCCGATGACGTAGTTGTCGAGGTTGGCCTTGATCTCGGCCGGGGTGGGCAGGTCGGAGCGGCCTTCGCGGACCTCTTCGCCGGCGGGCAGTTCATCCCGGATGATCTCGTTGCACAGGTCGATGCATTCGTCGCAGATGAACACCGAGGGACCGGCGATCAGTTTCTTGACCTCGTGCTGGCTCTTTCCGCAAAACGAGCAGTAAAGCGTTTTCTCGCTGGAGGAGCCTTTTTTGTCGGCCATGGGGGAATGCTTTGTGGCGGGAGATTCAATGATACCCAAATGGACAACGGCGCTTCCCCTTCAGGGGAAACGCCGTTGCCGGAGTGCAACCGGGGCCGGGCGTTTGTCGCGCCGCAGGGCCCGGGGCACGCGCTCGGGGGTCAGGCGCGCTTGGCAATGACCTGGTCGATCAGGCCGTAGTCCTTGGCTTCGTCGGACGACAGAAAGTAATCGCGCTCGGTGTCCCGCTCGATCTTGTCCAGGGGCTGGCCGGTGCGATCGGCCAGGATCTGGTTCAACTGGGCGCGGGTCTTGAGGATGTCGCGGGCGTGGATCTCGATGTCGGTGGCCTGGCCCTGGGTGCCGCCCAAAGGCTGGTGAATCATGATCTTGGAGTTGGGCAGTGCAAAGCGCTTGCCCTTCTCGCCGGCCGTCAGCAGGAAGGCGCCCATGCTGGCGGCCATCCCCATGCACAGGGTGGAGACCTGCGGCTTGATGAAGTTCATCGTGTCGAAGATGGACATGCCCGCCGAGACGCTGCCGCCCGGGGAGTTGATGTACAGGGAGATCTCCTTGTCGGGGTTTTCGCTCTCCAGGAACAGGAGCTGGGCGACCACCAGGTTGGCGGTCTGGTCGTTGACCGGGCCGACCAGGAACACCACCCGCTCACGCAGCAGGCGCGAGTAGATGTCGTAGGACCGCTCGCCGCGGCCGGACTGCTCGATAACGATCGGCACCATGCCGAGGGCTTGGGTTTCAAGGGCGCTCATGAGGGGTCTCGGTTGCGAAAACGGCGGATGGATACGGGTCAGCCCTGCTGGCCCATGAGTTCGTCGAAAGCAATGGTCTTGTCGGTCACTTGGGCGCGGGCCAGGACAAACTCGGTGACATTGCTTTCAATCACGATGGCTTCGACTTCGGCCATGCGCTGGTTGTCGCTGTAGTACCAGCGCACGACGTCGGCGGGCTTTTCGTAGCTGGCGGCCAGTTCTTCGACATGGGCCTTGATCTGCTCGGGCTTGGCGGCCAGGTTGTTGGCACGCACCAGCTCGGCAACCACCAGGCCCAGGCGCACACGGCGCTCGGCCTGGGGCTGGAACAACTCGGCGGGGATCGGGGCCTTGTCGGCGTCCTTGATGCCACGCTGCTTGAGGTCGGCGCGGGCGCCAGCGACCATGCGATCGAGCTCGGCGGCCACGCTGGAGTTCGGCAGGTCGAGTTCGGCCTGGGCGACCAGCGCGTCCATCACGGCTTGCTTGTTGCGGGCCAGCAGGCGGAACTTCACTTCGCGCTCGAGGTTCTTCTTGATGTCGGCGCGCAGGGCTTCGACACCGCCTTCGCCAACGCCCAGCGACTTGACCAACTGATCGTTCACTTCGGGCAGGTGGGCGGCCTCGATCTTCTTGACGGTGACCAGGAAGTCGGCCTGTTTGCCGGCCACGTCCTTGCCGTGGTAGTCGGCCGGGAAGGCCAGGGGGAAGGTCTTGCTCTCGCCAGACTTCATGCCGCGCACGGCCTCCTCGAATTCCTTGAGCATCTGGCCTTCGCCAACCAGGAACTGGAAGTCGTCGGCCTTCCCGCCGGGGAAGGGCTCGCCGTCAATCTTGCCCTCGAAGTCGACGGTGACGCGATCGCCGTCGCGGGCGGCGTCGGCCATGGCGCGCTGGGCAAAGGTGCGGCGCTGCTTGCGCAGGATCTCGATGGTGCGGTCGATGGCGGCGGCGTCGACTTCGGCGGTGACGCGCTCGACTTGCGCGGTGGCCAGATCGGCGATCTTGACTTCGGGGAAGACTTCAAAGATGGCGTCGAAGGTCAGCTCGCCCTCGGGCGCGCCTTCTTTCTCGGTGATGCGGGGCTGGCCGGCCACGCGCAGCTTGGCTTCGTTGGCGGCCTGGGAAAAGACCTCACCGACCTTGTCGTTCATGACCTCGTACTGCACCGAATAACCATAGCGCTGGGCCACGACCGACAGCGGCACCTTGCCCGGGCGAAAGCCGTCCATCTTGACGGTACGCGCCAGGCGCTTGAGGCGGGAATCGACCTCGGACTGGATGACGCCGACCGGCAGGGTCAAGGTCATCTTGCGTTCGAGCTTCTCGAGGGTTTCAACGGTCACGGCCATGGTGCTACTCGCTTTTCTGTGAATTCAATGTGTTCGCTGTGGTGCGCGGGGGGGGACTCGAACCCCCACACCCTTGCAGGCGTCAGGACCTAAACCTGGTGCGTCTACCAATTTCGCCACCCGCGCAGCGCAGGAAAGCAAAACGGGCCGCCGGCGCATGGCCTGACCGCCCGTTCATTTTTCCGGTCAACCCGGCATTTTAGTCGAGGGAACGGCCCCTCACCCGGCAGGGCCACCCACTTCGGGGCGGCGCACCCGGAACATCGCCGCATACAGGGCGGGCAGGGCCAACAGGGTCAGCACAGTGGCCACGATCAGGCCGCCCATGATGGCCACGGCCATCGGCCCCCAGAACACGGACCGGGACAAGGGAATCATGGCCAGCACCGCCGCCGCCGCTGTCAGGACGATGGGACGCGCCCGGCTCACCGTCGCATCGACGATGGCGGTCCAGGCCGGCACGCCCTGGGCCCGCCCCTGCTCGATCTGGTCGACCAGGATCACCGAGTTGCGCTGGATCATCCCCATGAGCGCGATCACTCCCAACAGAGCCACGAAGCCAAAGGGCCGATCCAGGACCAGCAGCGCCCCGGCCACGCCCGCAATCCCCAGTGGGCCGGTGATGAAGACCAACAGCGCCCGGCTGAAACTTTGCAGCTGCAGCATCAGCAGCGTGAAGGTGAGAAACAGCATGATCGGCACGCCCACCGCGATCGAGGACGAGCCCTTGCTGCTTTCCTCGACGGCACCCGCCACCTGCAGGCGATAGCCCACCGGCCATGCCGCCTCGAGCTTGCGCAAGGCGGGTAGCAGTTCGGCGGTGACGGTGGCCCCCTGCAGGCCATCGATGGCATCGCTTTGCACGGTGATGGCGTAGCTGCGGCCCTCTCGCCAGAGCACGCCGGGCTCCCAGGCGAAAACCGGGCGCGCGATCTGGGTCAGTGGGATCGAGCGGCCCGAAGCCGTGGGGATGTAGGCGCTTTCCAAGTCGGTCATGGCGTCACGCTCGGACAACGGGTGACGCAGCACGATGTCGATCAACTTGTCGCCCTCGCGGTACTGGCCGACGGCGGCGCCTGCGAGCACGATCCGGGTGGCCTGCGCGATCGACTGACTGGTCACGCCCAGGGCGCGCGCCTTGGCCTGGTCCACCTCCAGGCGCAGCGACTTGACCGATTCGTTCCAGTTGTCGTTCACGCCGCGGGTGTTGGGGCTGGCGCGCATGACGGCCTTGACCTCGTCGGCGCGCAGGCGCAGGGCCTGAGGGTCGGGGCCCAGCACCCGAAACTGCACCGGATACGGCACCGGCGGTCCATTTGGCAGCAGCTTGACGCGCGCCCGCACCTGCGGGAACTCGGCGGCCAGGAGCGCGGGCAGCCGCGCGACCAACTCACCGCGCACGCGCAGGTCTTGCGGAAGGAGCAAGATCTGGGACACATTGGTCTGCGGGAAGACCTGGTCCAGCGGCAGGTAAAACCGCGGCAGGCCCGAGCCCACCCAGGCGCTGACGCTGACCACGCCCGACTCCTGCATCAAGCGCTGTTCGACCGCCTGGGCAGCGGCCTCGGTCGCGGCGAAGGACGCGCCCTCGGGCAACCAGAGGTCCACCAAGATCTCGGGCCGGCTCGAATCCGGGAAGAACTGCTGCTGCACCTTACCCATGCCCACGATGCCCAGGCCAAAAATCAGCACCGTGGCACCGATGGTGATCCAGCGATGCGCCACGCAGGCATCAACCCAGCGCCGCAAGCCTCGGTAAACGGGCGTGTCGAAATGCGTCTCGTGCGCCGCACCCGCCGCGGCCGCAGGTCGATCCCGCAGCAGCCAGTGGCCCAGATACGGCACGAAGTAAACCGACACGAACCAGCTCAGGACCAGGGCCACCACGGTGACGGCAAAGATCGCGAAGGTGTATTCGCCCACTGTCGAACGCGCCAGTCCGATCGGCAGGAAGCCGACTGCGGTGATCAGCGTGCCCGTGAGCATGGGCATGGCGGTGAGCTCGTAGGCGAAGGTGGCCGCACGGAATTTGTCGTAGCCCTCCTCCACCTTTCGGACCATCATCTCCACCGCGATGATGGCGTCGTCGACCAGCAGGCCCAGCGCGATGATCAGCGAACCCAGCGAGATCTTGTGCAGCCCGATGCCCCAGTAGTGCATCGCCAGGAAGGTGACGGCCAGCACCAGCGGAATCGTGATGGCCACGACCAGGCCGGGACGCACGTCCACGTAATAGCGTCGCCACAGCGGCAGGTGCGCGGCGTCGGGGCGTTTGTGAAAGCCCAGGGCGATGAAGCTCACCGCCAGCACGATGGCCACCGCCTCGATCAGCACGCGCACGAATTCGTTGATCGAATGGGACACCGCGCTGGGCTGGTCTTGCAACTGCGCCAGCCGCACGCCGGCCGGCAGGGTCTGCTGGATCTGGGCGGTGGCCTGGCGCAAGGCCTTGCCCAGCGCAATGATGTCGCCGCCCTTGGCCATGGACACGCCCAGCGCGATCACCTCCTGGCCCTGGTGTCTGACCTTGACCTGGGGCGGATCGATGTAGCCGCGATGGATTCGGGCGATATCGCCCAGGCGCAGCTGCACGCCGGAGCTGCCCCGAATGGGCATCGCAGCAAGCTGCTCGATGGCCTCGAATTGGCCCGCCACCCGCACCTGCACCACGTCACTGGGCGCCTGCACCGCGCCGGCCGATTCGACCGCGTTTTGCTGCCCCAGTTGGGCGATCACCTGGGTCATGTCGAGCCCGAGCTGGGCCAGGCGGCGCTGGGAGACCTCAAGGTACAAGCGTTCGTCCTGCACGCCAAAGAGTTCGACCTTGGCCACATCGGCTACCCGCAGCAACTGCTGTCGCACGTCGTCGGCGAAGGCCTTGCGCTCGGCCCAGGAGAAGCCGGGGCCGGTCTCCAGCGCATAGATCACGCCAAAGACATCGCCGAACTCGTCGTTGAAGAAAGGCCCCTGCACACCCGCAGGCAGGGTGTGGCGCATGTCGCTGATCTTCTTGCGCACCGTGTACCAGACCTGGGGCACCTCGGTCGGGCGCGAAGAGTCCTTGATCTGAAAAATGATCTGCGACTCGCCGGGCTTGGAGTAGCTGCGAATGATGTCGGCATAGGGCACCTCCTGCAGGGTGCGCTCGAGCTTGTCGGTGACCTGTTCGGCCACCTGCTGCGCGGTCGCGCCCGGCCAGTAGGTGCGCAGCACCATGGCGCGGAAGGTGAAGGGGGGGTCCTCGTCCTGCCCGAGCTGAAAGTAGGCAGCAAAACCCAGCACCATCAGCACCACCATCAGGTAGCGGGTGAGGGCCGGATGCTCCAGCGCCCAGCGCGAGAGGTTAAAGCGCGTCGAAGGCGAGTCCGTACGGTTCATCGGGCGGCGGCGTACAGGCTGACTTTCTGGCCGGG
>JBIKUT010000145.1:0-5797 GCA_044347465.1 Ramlibacter sp. | reverse complement strand
GCCAGTCGCTGCGTGCCACATGGTGGCCACCAGATGTCGTTGAACATCGCGGCGGGCCTGGGTCTGGGGGGCAATGAGTCTTACCCCGACCTGTTCCAGCCCTATGGCGGATTCCCCGATGGCGTGAAGGTCCAGGACAGCTACGTCACGCTGCCCGAGTTGCCTGGCATTGGCTTTGAGGGGAAGTCGGATCTGTACCGCGAGATGCAGGCGCTGGCGGGCTGAACGCCCGCGCGCGCGCCGCGCAGCGCGCCTTCAGGCCACGCCGGCGGCGTGCGCCTGCTGGTCGGCGTGGTAGCTCGAACGCACCATCGCGCCGACCGCAGCGTGGGTGAAGCCCATCTTGTAGGCCTCTTCTTCGAACATCTTGAAGGTGTCCGGGTGCACATAGCGGCGCACCGGCAGGTGCGAGGTGCTGGGCGCCAGGTACTGACCGATGGTGAGCATGTCGATGTTGTGCGCGCGCATGTCGCGCATCGTCTGCAGGATCTCGTCGTCGGTCTCACCCAGGCCCACCATCAGGCCGCTCTTGGTCGGCACATTCGGATGCAAGGCCTTGAATTTTTTCAGCAGGTTCAGGCTGAAGGCGTAGTCGGCGCCCGGGCGCGCGTCTTTGGACAGGCGCGGGATGGTCTCCAGGTTGTGGTTCATCACGTCGGGCGGCGCGGCCTGGAGGATCTCGAGGGCGCGGTCGTCGCGGCCGCGAAAGTCGGGCACCAGGATCTCGATGGTGGTGGCGGGCGAGAGTTCGCGCGTCTTGCGGATGCAGTCGACAAAGTGCTGGCTACCGCCATCGCGCAGGTCGTCGCGGTCGACGCTGGTGATCACCACGTATTTCAGTTGCAGCTTGGCGATGGTGCGCGCGAGGTTCTCGGGCTCGTTCGTATCGAGCGGGTCGGGACGGCCATGGCCCACGTCGCAGAAGGGGCAGCGGCGCGTGCACTTATCGCCCATGATCATGAAGGTGGCCGTGCCCTTGCCAAAGCACTCGCCGATATTGGGGCAGGAGGCTTCTTCGCAGACCGTGTGCAGATTGCTTTCGCGCAGGATCTGCTTGATCTCGTAAAAGCGCGTGCTGGGTGAGCCCGCCTTGACGCGAATCCACTCGGGCTTTTTCAGCACCGGGGCCTGTTCGACCTTGACCGGGATGCGCGAGAGCTTGGCCGCGGCTTTTTGCTTGGCCAGCGGGTTGTAGGAGTCGGCGTCTTGCGCCTCGCGAACGACGGGATTGCTGCTCATGGTGTGTGCTCAGGGTGCGAGCAGTGCGTCGAGCTTCTGGCCCAGCACCTGCGCCGCTTCGTTCCAGGGGGTGATGACACCGATTGTAGAAAGGTCGACCGTCTCCAGACCCGCATAGCCGCAGGGGTTGATACGGGAGAAGGGTTCGAGGTCCATGGCCACGTTCAGGGCCACGCCGTGATAGGTGCAGTGGCGGCTCACCTTGATGCCCAGCGCCGCGATCTTGGCCAGACCGCGAAACGGATCTTCGCCGGGCGCAGCGGGCTCGGGCCTGTGATGGCCGTAGGGGTCGTCGCGCCGCACGTAGATGCCCGGTGCGCTGCGCACGCGCAGGCCGGTCACGCCGTAGTGCGCCAGGGTGCGGATCACGGCTTCTTCGAGGCGATAGACGTATTCCTTGACGAAGTAGCCTGCACGCCGCAAGTCGATCAGCGGATAGGCCACCACCTGGCCCGGGCCGTGGTAGGTCACCTGCCCGCCGCGGTTGGTGGCCACCACCGGGATGTCGCCCGGCGCCAGCACATGCCCCGCCTGGCCCGCCAGGCCTTGGGTGTACACCGGGGGGTGTTCGCACAGCCAGAGTTCATCGGGCGTGTCCTTCACGCGCGCGCGGGTGAAGTCCTGCATGGCCTGGTAGGTGGACGGGTAGTCCACGAGGCCGCACACCTTCACCTGCATGGTTAGAGGACGACCCGCACCATGGGGTGGGTCGAGAGCGTGCGATACAGCTCGTCGAGTTGCTCGCGGCTGGTGGCGTTGATGGTGATCGTGATGCCCACGTACTTGCCGCCCTTGCTGTCACGCAGCTCGATGCCGGCTGCGTCGAAGCCGGGATCAAAGGCCGTGGCGATCGCGGCGACCGCTTCGACGAAGCCATCGGCCTTCTCGCCCATGACCTTGATCGGAAAGCGGCAGGGGTACTCGATCAAGGAGTCGGCGCGCGAGGTGGGGGGATGGGGCGTGGGCGTGTTCATGAGGCGACCTTCGATTGTGGCCGTTCGCTGCATCGCCGGCCTGTACGAGCTATCGTGTCATCGAGTAGCTCCTTCGAATTACAAGGTCGAGGTTGACCCTCGAAAACCGCTGCGACTTATCGTGAAAAGTAGCAGCGTGCGGGTTTCTACTCATATAATTGTTGGCGTTGCAAAAATCGCAGGTTTGAATCCGCTGGTGTGTCGGCGGGGCCGTTTTAAAAGACAAGCCAAGCCCCTATGTCCGAGACGAACCCAGACGATCTTTCCTTCAAGCCGCTCAGTGCCCAAGAGGCGCAGGCGCTACGCGAGCGATACCCCTCGGTTTCACCTTGGCGGGTCGTGGCGTGGCAGGCGGTGGTGGGAGTTGTCGTGGCCGGTGCGGCCTGGGCTCTGACGGGTCAGCGAAACATCGGTTGGTCCGCCGCTTACGGCGCGCTGGCTGTGGTGGTTCCTGCGATCATTTTTGCCAGGGGGCTCACGGGGCGTTTTTCCTCGCTGCATGCAGGAACAGCGGCCGTTGGCTTCATGGCGTGGGAGATGGTCAAGATCATCGTGTCGATCGCCTTGTTGGCGATGGCTCCCAAG
Organism: Ramlibacter sp.; assembly: GCA_044347465.1. Lineage (GTDB taxonomy): Bacteria > Pseudomonadota > Gammaproteobacteria > Burkholderiales > Burkholderiaceae_C > Ramlibacter. The sequence continues at coordinate 2,999 of JBIKUT010000145.1, read as the reverse complement.
TGGGTGCCCGCGCTGAGTTGGCCGGCCTTGCTGGTCGGCCTGGTCGTGACGATGAAGGTGTACTGGGTGGCGTTGGCTTTCAAGCCTGCGTCGCGCCCGAAGGTTTAAAAGACCGGCCCCTTGGGGCCGGCCAACAGAGAGTCAAGTAACAGAAGATGGCTGCTGAACACGGACCCACCGCCGGTGAATACATCGTTCACCACCTGACCCATCTGCAAAACCAGAAGCCCAAGGGCGTGCTGGATTTCTCGGTCTTCAACCTCGACTCCATCTTCTGGTCGATCACCCTGGGCGTGCTGGGCTGCTGGCTGCTGTGGCTGGCCGCGCGCAAGGTCACCTCCGGTGTGCCGGGTCGTTTCCAGGCGGCGGTCGAAGTGCTGGTCGACATGGTCGATTCGCAAGCCAAGGGCATCGTGCACAGCGCCGAGAGCCGCAAGCTGGTTGCGCCGCTGGCCCTGACCGTGTTCGTCTGGATCTTTTTGCTCAATGCGATGGACCTGCTGCCGGTCGACCTGCTGCCGGTGATCTTCGAGAGCCTCTACGCCGCCGCCGGCCATGACCCGCACCACGCCTATATGCGCGTCGTGCCCACCGCCGACCTGTCGGTCACCATGGGTCTGTCGCTATCGGTGCTGTTGGTCTGCCTCTACTACAACGTCAAGATCAAGGGTCTGGGCGGCTGGGTGCACGAGCTGTTCACCGCGCCGTTTGGCAGCCACCCCGTTCTGTGGCCGTTCAACTTCCTGATGCAGATCATCGAGTTCGTCGCCAAGACCGTCTCGCATGGCATGCGACTGTTCGGCAACATGTACGCCGGCGAACTGATCTTCATGCTGATCGCCCTCATGGGCGGCGCCTTCTCGCTGTCGGCCACCGGCATCGGTCTGGCGATCGGCCACATCATCGCGGGCTCGGCCTGGGCGATCTTCCACATCCTGATCATCACGCTGCAGGCCTTCGTGTTCATGATGTTGACGCTCGTCTACGTCGGCCAGGCCCACGACGCGCACTAACCCGCGCCCCTTTTTCAGTATCCCTCTCGTTTTTTCTGTAACCCAAGTCCCTTAGGAGCAATCATGGAAGTTATCAGCTTTGTCGCACTGGCCGCCGGCCTGATCATCGGTCTGGGTGCCATCGGTGCCTGTATCGGTATCGGCATCATGGGCAGCAAGTACCTGGAAGCTGCCGCTCGCCAGCCCGAACTGATGAACGAACTGCAGACCAAGATGTTCCTGCTGGCCGGTCTGATCGACGCCGCGTTCATTATCGGTACCGGTATCGCGCTGTGGTTCGCCACCGCCAACCCGTTCCTGGCCCAGATCGCCAACCTCCCGAAGTAAGTCGCTCCATTAACCGCTTGAGCCTTCGCGTGGCGCTGCGGACCCGGTTTGGCCGGGCCGCTGAAGCCGCTCCCTCCAAGGGGAGGCGGCACAGCCGCAGTGGGGGTGGGGAAATCATATGAGCATTACCGGTACCCTCATCGTTCAGATGATCGTGTTCCTGATCTTGGTCGGGTTCACGATGAAATTCGTGTGGCCTCCGATCACCGCTGCGCTCGACGAGCGTGCGAAGAAGATCGCCGAGGGTCTGGCTGCCGCCGACAAGGCCAAGTCCGAGCTGAGCGCCGCCAACCAGCGCGTCGAAGCCGAACTCGCCAAGTCGCGCACCGAGACCGCCGCGCGCCTGGCCGATGCCGAGCGCCGCGCCCAGGCCATCATCGAAGAGGCCAAGGGTCGTGCCAGCGAGGAAGCTGCCAAGATCGTCGCCGCTGCACGCGCTGAAGCCGAGCAGCAGGCCGTCAAGGCCCGCGAGACGCTGCGCGAGCAGGTCGCGGTGTTGGCCGTCAAAGGCGCCGAGCAGATCCTGCGCAAGGAAGTGAACGCCGGCGTCCACGCCGACCTCCTGCGCCGCCTGCAGGCCGAGCTGTAAAAGGTCGCGACACATGGCCGAACTCGCCACCATCGCCCGCCCTTACGCTGAGGCCCTGTTTCAGGCCAGCCGGGCAGACCTGAACGGCACGGCCCAGTGGCTCGACGCCCTGGGCGCTGTCGGTGCGGACGCGCAGTTGCTGCAGTTCGCCGCCAACCCCAAGGTCTCTGACGCGCAGGTCCTCGAACTGGTCACCCAGGTCGCGGGCGCGAAGTTGCCGGCCGCGGGCCAGAACTTCCTGCGTGCCGTGGTCGAGAACGGCCGTCTGGCCGCCCTGCCCGAGATCGCCTCGCAGTTCCGCGCGCTCAAGAACGCGCAGTCCGGCACCAGCGACGCCGTGGTCCACAGCGCCTTCCCGATTTCCGCCGATGACCTGAGCAAGGTGTCCGCAGCGCTCGAAAAGCGCTTTGGTCGCAAGCTCACCGTCGCTGTGCAGGAAGACACCTCCCTCATAGGCGGTATTCGTGTGGTGGTCGGCGACGAGGTGCTCGACACCTCTGTCAAGGCCCGCCTCGAGCAGATGAAGGTCGCGCTCACAGCCTAATTTCGGCCTCGTGCCGCGCAGCAAACACAAGGAAAAGGAAAGAGTCATGCAACTCAATCCCGCAGAGATTTCTGAACTGATCAAGAGCCGTATCGAAGGCCTGGCCGGCACGGCCGACATTCGTAACCAGGGCACCGTCGTGTCCGTGGCCGACGGCATCACCCGCATCCACGGCCTGTCCGATGTGATGGCCGGTGAGATGCTGGAGTTCCCGGCCAACGCCAAGGGCGAGCCCACCTTCGGTCTGGCCCTGAACCTCGAGCGCGACTCCGTCGGCGCCGTGATTTTGGGCGAGTACGAGCACATCTCCGAAGGCGACACCGTCAAGTGCACGGGCCGCATTCTGGAAGTGCCCGTCGGCCCCGAGCTGATTGGCCGCGTGGTGAACGCCCTGGGCCAGCCGATCGACGGCAAGGGCCCGATCAACGCCAAGATGACGGACGTGATCGAGAAGGTCGCTCCCGGCGTGATCGCGCGTAAATCGGTGGACCAGCCGGTGCAGACCGGCTTGAAGTCGATCGACTCC
>JBIKUT010000144.1:0-5802 GCA_044347465.1 Ramlibacter sp. | reverse complement strand
GAAAAACAAGACACTCGCCGCCTGGTTGGCCTTCCTGTTGGGCCCGCTGGGCCTGCATCGCTTTTACCTGCACGGACTGGGTGACCTGCTCGGGTGGGCGCTGCCGATTCCCACCGCGCTGGGCGTATACGGCTTGCAGCGGGTGCAGGCCCTGGGGCAAGACGATGTGCTGGCCTGGGTGCTGATTCCCTGCCTGGGCTTCACCTTCGCGGGCTGCGCGCTCACCGCCATCGTCTATGGCCTGACCGACCGCGCCAAGTGGAACGCGCGCTTTAACCCCGAGGCCGATGCCGAGGCACCGGCGGGCGCGACCGGCTGGCTCACGATCTTCGCGGTGGCAGCGGCACTCATGATCGGCACCGCGGTGCTGATGGCGAGCATTGCCTTTAGCTTTCAGCGTTACTTCGAATACCAGATCGAAGAGGGTCGGCGGATCTCGCAGTGAACGCCGCCGCTCTGGGAGTCGTGCATGTGGATGACGCCTGCGTGGTGGTGGACAAACCCTCGGGCCTGCTGTCTGTGCCCGGACGCGGTCCCGACAAGCAAGATTGCCTGGCGCGGCGGGTGCAAGCGATCTGGCCCGAGGCGCAGGTGGTGCACCGCCTGGACATGGGCACCTCGGGTCTGTGGCTGATGGCGCGCGGCCCGGACATGCAACGCGCATTCAGCCGCGCCTTCGAGCAACACACCGTGGACAAGCGCTACGTCGCCGTGGTGGCCGGGCGTGTGGCCCCGCCGCAAACGGCCGATGGGTGGGGCGAGATCGATCTGCCGCTGGCGGCCGACTGGCCGCGACGGCCCCTGCAGAAGGTCGACGCCACGCAAGGTCGACCCAGCCTCACCCGCTGGCGCGTGCTGCACGCCGAGGACGATCGCACCCGGCTGGAGCTGGCCCCCGTGACGGGCCGCACCCACCAGCTGCGGGTGCACCTGCAGGCCATCGGACATCCCATCCTGGGCGACGCGCTGTATGCGCCGCCCGACGTGCAAGCCATGGCGCCTCGGCTGCTGCTGCATGCCTGCGCCCTGGACCTAGCGCACCCGGCGCGTGACGCCGTGCTGGCCCTGCGCTGCGACCCGCCGTTTTAAGGGCAAGCCACGGGCTGGCCCCAGCCGGCTAGCATGCGGGGATGACCTCCCCTCACCTCACCGTTCTCACCGGCGCCTCACGCGGCATGGGCCTGGCCATGGCCAAGCAGTTGCTGCATGCGGGCCACGATCTGCTGTGTCTCTCGCGCCATACCCACGACGCCCTCGCCACCGAGGCGGGCGCGGCCGGCCTGCGCTGCGAACAGTGGCCGCTGGACCTGGCCCAGCCCGAAGCCGCCGCCCAACGCCTGGCGCAGTGGTTGCAGAACCGCGGTCCCCAGGGTCTGCAAAGCCTGACCTTGATCAACAACGCGGGCGTGATTCCCCGGCTCGCACCGCTGGGCGACATCGACGCCCACGAGCTGTCCAACGCCATGCGCGTGGGCCTGGAAGCGCCCATGCTCTTGACCGGCGCCTTCTTGCGCGCCACGCGCGGCTGGGGCTGCACACGCAAGGTCTTGAACATCTCGTCGGGTCTGGGTCGGCGGGCCATGGCCGCGTCGGCCGCCTACTGCGCGGCCAAGGCCGGCATGGACCACCTGACCCGCTGCCTGGCGCTAGAGGAAGCCCTCTCGCCCCAGGGTGCGAAGGTGTGCTCGCTCGCGCCGGGCGTGATCGACACCGACATGCAGGTGCAACTGCGCGACGCCGATGCCAGCGCGTTCCCGGATCGGGGTGGCTTCATCCAGCTGCAAGCCCAAGGGCACTTGGCTTCGCCCGAAGATGCTGCCGCGCGCGTGCTGGCCTATCTGGCACGGCCCGACTTTGGCGAGAAGCCGGTGGCCGACGTGCGCGACGCCTGAGAACGCGCCGCGCGCAGTCCGCGGGCTTCAGGGATCCTGAAAGCTGCCACGGCGCAGGGTGATCACCAGCGTGTCGCGGTGACCGTCCTGCGCGATCGGCTGGATGGGCGTGGATTCGTGGACGACACGCTCGTCGTCCAGCAGCAGCAGGCTCCAGGGCTGAGTGAGCGTGAAGCGCACGCCGGCAGGGCCCTGCGCCTCAAAGACACGGGTCTCAGCGCCTTTGATGCCCTCGCGCGCCACCAGAAACACCGCCACCAGATCGACACCGTCGCGGTGCGCGCCCTCGGGGGTGGGACGGCCAATACCGTCGGTGGTGTCGATGCGAAATTGGTGGGCCTCGACGTACCAGGGCTGGGCGCCGTGCAGCGCGCTGGCCACACGGGCCAAACCGGCCAGCAGGCGGGCCCACGCCGGGTCGTGGGTGATGGCCGGCTCCATGGGCTCGAACCAGCGCTCCATGCCGCCATGCAGCGCGTTGTAGGAAACCGGTTGCCAGTGGGCGCGATGCGGCACCGGGGTCACCTGTGCGCCCTCGACGACGAAGCTGGCGTGACGGCGGCGGCGATAGCGGCCACCGTCTTTGAGGTGGGGGTCGGGCGGCAGCGTGTTCCAGCCCGGGGCCCAGGCGTGCATACCGTCCATGGGCACTTGCGCCAGATCAGACACCGCAGGGGCATCCAGCACGGCATAGCCCTGCGTGCGCAGTTGCGTCTGAAGCTGGTCGGGTGGCGTAAGCGGCGGCGCGAGCATCCCGCTATTGTCGCTGCGCCGGCGTCGGGGCTGTGTGGACGACCCGCTGCACCGCGCCATCGTGCACCAGCACCTGCGAGCCCGGCGGGATCGGGGCGGGCTGCTCGATCCGTCGGATCGAGCCATCGGCCATGCGGATGGTCAGGCGATAAAAGTAGGTGGCCAGCTCGCTGGAAGGCTTCGGGGTCAGGAGCTTGGCCACCGATTCGACCGTGCCGCACGATGGACAGACGCGCGACCAGGCCTCGACGCTTTTAGGCAATCCAGCCGGTGCGTACTGTTGCAAGCCCGTGAGGCTGAAGATCCAGGTGCAGGTGACCGCGACCAGGGCGATCACCGTCCGGCGATTGATCCAGGACGCATCCGTGTTGTGCCACCAGCCGCGGCGCGCGCTCGACATCGTTGTTTCATTCATGCTTAACCCCTCCTTGGCCGGCTTTTTAAGACGAAGGGACAACAAAATCTGTAGGACAAGCACCCTGAGCTGCATGAGCTCGCCGGGGCGTGCGCGCGATTCAGGCGAGGGCGAAGGCGTCGGCCAGGAGTTCGTAGGAGCGGCGCTGGACGGCCGGATCCCAGGCCCAGGTGAGGACGACCAGCTCCTGCACCTGCAACTGCGCGGCGAGCGCCTCGAGCCGCTCGCGCACCTGCTGCGCGCTGCCGACCAGTGAGGATCGACGCAGGGCCTGGGCCTGCGCCTCCTCAGCGGGCGAGTAGGCACGCTGGGCGTCTTGGGGCGGCAGCAAGGGGCCGAAGCGACCGGTGAGGCGGTCGATGCGGGCGCGCTCGCGGCTGCGAAACTGGAACCACGCCTCTTCCTCGGTGTCGGCCGCCAGGGCCCAGACGCAGGCCGTGGCCTGCGGACGTTCGAGCACGCCGGGGCGGAAGGTGTGGCGGTACAGGTCGAGGGCCTCGGGCGCGCCCTGACCGTCGGTGATGAAGGCAGCGAAGGCATAGGGCAGGCCCAGATGCCCCGCCAGCTGCGCCCCGTAGCCGGAGCTTCCGAGCATCCAGATCTGCGGCCAGCTCGCTCCGGTGGGGAAGGCCTGAACGCCATGGCCTGGATGGCCCGGGGGCATGGGCTCGCCACGGATCCAGGCTTGCAGCTCAATCACTTGCTGCGGGAAATCGTCAGCGGATCCAGCGTGCGGATTGAGCAGGCGCGCGGTGCGCATGTCACCGCCCGGTGCACGGCCCACGCCCAAGTCGATGCGGCCCGGCGCGAGGGCTTCGAGCACACGAAATTGTTCGGCCACCTTGTAGGCGGTGTAGTGCGGCAGCATCACGCCGGCGCTGCCGATGCGAATGCGCGAGGTGCGCGCGGCGATGGCGGCCATCAACACCTCGGGCGCACTGCCCACGATGGCGCCAATGGCGTGGTGCTCGCTGACCCAGAAACGCTCGTAGCCCAGCGCCTCGCAGTGTTCGGCCAGGGCCAGGGTCTGGCGAATGGATTCGTCCTGCGGGTGGCCCACGCGGGCGACAGACTGGTCCAGGACGGAAAGTTTCAGGGCGGGCATGGTGCGGGATTGTCGCAGTCGCTCAAACGGCCAGGTTCATCGGACCAGATGCCACACGAGGGCCGCGACCACGATCAGCCCCACGGCGACCGCGCCGGCCTTGAGCGCGAGGCCGGCGATGTCGCGCCAGATGCGGGCGCGCAAGGCCGGGGCGTCGGCGGGCGCGATGAAGCGATCGATGCCGCGCGGAGCGTGCCCGAGCAGGCGGGTGAAATCATTTGCGGGCGCAGCATTGCCTCGCAGCAGCATGCCGGCGGTCTCGGCATCGAGGATGCTGCCTGGCACGAGACTGGCCACACGGGCGGTCAACATGAACAGCGCCGTCGGCAACGGCAGTACCCACGGCAATTTGCCAGGCAAGCCCAAGCCCGCCCGCAACGCGCGCAGAAACTGCGCCATCGACAGCGGCTCGGGCCCGACGAAAGCGACGGTGGCCACGGGCGTGGGCGGTGCCTGCAGCACGGCCAGGATGCCCTGAACCACATCGTCCACGTGCACCGGCTGCACCTGCATGCCGCCGGCCTGCGGCATGGCCAGCATCGGCGAAGCCGCCATGGTGTGGAACATGGCGGAGCCGGGGCTGTCGCCGTAGACGATGGAGGGGTGCACCACCGCGCCGGACAGGGGCAATGCGCGCAGGGTGTCGTCGGCGGCTTTCTTGCTGCGGTGGTAACGGCTTTGCGCGTGGTCGTCTGCGCCCAGCGCAGACACCTGCACCGCGATGCGCACACCCGCCTCGGCGGCGGCCTTGAACAAGGCACTGGGCGCGCGGTCATGCAAGGCCGCGAAGGTCTGCCCCGGCTGCTCGCGGATGATGCCCACCGCATTGATAACCGCGTCAACGCCGACCAGGTAAGGACGCCAGAAGGCCGCATCCGGCGCGGCAGCGAGATCCACCAGCACGGCACGCCAGGTGCCCGCACCCAGGTCCAGGCGCGCGGGATCGCGCACGGCGCACACGAGCTCGTGGCCCTGCGCAAGCAGCGCCCGGGCCAGGTTTCGACCGATGAAGCCGGTGGCTCCCGTCATCAACACGCGCACGCCGCTCTCCCGAGAAATGGTTCGGCGCGAGTCTAGCCCTGGGTGGATGACCCTGCACCGGCCTGCGCTTCCTGCTCCTGAAGCTGCCGCCACATCACCTTGCCACTGCCGCTCTTGGGAAGGGCCGCGACAAACTGCACGAGGCGGGGCGCCTTGTAGACGGCCATGTGCTCGCGGCACCAGTCGAGGATGTCTTGTTCGCTCACCTGCCCCATATGGCTGGCGCGCAGAACCACCACGGCCTTGACCGTCTCGCCGCGGTAAGCGTCATGCGAGGCGATGACGCAGGCCTCGGCGATGGCCGGGTGCTGGAACATCAGCGCCTCGACCTCTGCCGGCCAGACCTTGAAGCCCGAGGCGTTGATCATGCGTTTGAGGCGGTCGGTGATGAAAAAATAGCCGTCGGCGTCGACGCGGCCCAGATCGCCCGATCGGAAGTAACGATGGCCACCCACCTCGATGAAGGCGCAGGCCGTGGCCTCGGGCTGCTTCCAGTAGCCCTGAAACACCATGGGCCCGCGGATCACGATTTCGCCCGCCTCGCCGGGGGGCAGTTCTTGCAGCGTCTGCGGATCGATGACGCGCGCGTCGCAGCC
>JBIKUT010000143.1:0-5813 GCA_044347465.1 Ramlibacter sp. | reverse complement strand
AGAAGCACGAAGAGCCCCACCCACAGATCATTCTTAGACTTTTCCATTTTTCAAACCTTCGTCATGGACCCCACACCCCAGCCAGTGGCCGCCGCGGAACCGGCTTTGCCGGGCCGCTGGCGGCGCCCCCTGGGGGGAGGCGGCCGCAGGCCGCTTCGGGGGGATTCTTCATAAACTAAACATCAAGGCCGTGAGCACAAAGTCGAGGGCGAGCACGGCCAGGGAGGCGACGACCACCGTGCGCGTCGTGGCACGCGATACGCCCTCGGGCGTGGGCTGGGCCTCAAAGCCCTGAAACAGCGCGATAAAGGTGACGGTGACGCCAAACACCAGGCTCTTGATGATGCCGTTGCCCACATCCTTCCAGACATCGACACCGCCTTGCATCTGGCTCCAGAAGGCGCCAGGGTCAATGCCGATCATCAGCACGCCCACCACGTAGCCACCCAGGATACCGACAGCGCTAAACACGGCGGCCAACAGGGGCATGGCGATCAAGCCGCCCCAGAAGCGCGGCGCCAGGATGCGGCGCACCGGGTCGACGGCCATCATCTCCATCGCCGACAGCTGCTCGCCGGCCTTCATCAGACCAATCTCGGCGGTGAGCGAGGTGCCGGCACGGCCCGCAAACAGCAAGGCGGTGATCACCGGGCCCAGCTCGCGCACCAGGCTCAGCGCCACCAGCAGGCCCAGCGCCTCGGACGACCCATAGCGTTGCAGCGTGTAGTAGCCCTGCAGACCGAGCACGAAACCGACGAACAGGCCCGACACGCCGATGATGGCCAGCGAGTAATTGCCCAGGAAATGCACCTGGTCACGCACCAGGCCAAAGCGACGCAGGCTGGGGCCGGCCAGTTGCAGCAGACGCAGAAACAGGCGCGCGCCGCGGCCAAGGTTGGCCAGCTGGGTGCGCGTGCCCAGGCCCAGGCGCGCCAGAGGATTGCTCATGATCGCAACCCCGCGCTGAAGTCCTGGTCCACGCTGGGGCCCGGGTAATGGAAATGCACCGGCCCTTCGGGCTGGGCGTGCACAAACTGGCGCACCAGCGGATCGTCGGAGGCCATGACCTGCGCGGGCGTGCCCTGGGCCGCGACACGTCCATTGGCCAGGATGATGACCTGGTCAGCGATGCGGAAGGTTTCTTCCAGATCGTGCGAGACCACGATGCTGGTGATGCCCAGGGTGTCGTTCAAGCGCCGTATCAACTGCGCGGAGGTGCCCAAAGAGATCGGGTCCAGCCCCGCGAAGGGCTCGTCGTACATGATCAATTCAGGGTCGAGTGCGATCGCGCGGGCCAGGGCCACACGACGGGCCATGCCGCCAGAGATCTGGGCGGGCATGAGATCGCGCGCGCCGCGCAAGCCCACCGCGTTGAGCTTCATCAGCACGATGTCGCGCACCAGCGCTTCGGACAGACCCGTGTGCTCACGCAAGGGAAAAGCGACGTTGTCAAACACCGACAGGTCGGTGAACAAAGCCCCAAACTGAAACAGCATGCCCATGCGCCGACGCGCGGCGTACAGGCCGTCGCGATCGAGCGCGCCGATGTCCTGACCATCAAAGAGCAGCTGGCCAGCCTGAGCGCGCACTTGACCGCCGACCAACCGCAACACCGTGGTTTTGCCGCCCCCCGACGCGCCCATGAGGGCCGTGACCTTGCCCCGGGGCACGGTGAACGCCACCCCATCGAGGATGGGGCGCTCGCCGTAGCCGAAACGCAAGTCTCGGCACTCCACCAGCGGGGACGCATCGTTGAAGGCCATCAGGACACAGAGTAAAGAAAAAGGCCGGAACCCGCCCGGCCTTGCGCTAGGGAAAACCCGATGATACGTGGGCAGGCCAAGCCTGCCCACCCACCGATACGGCTTTAACGCGGGAGATCGCTGAACCCCATAAGGAATTCGTCGACCGCACGCGCCACCTGGCGACCCTCGCGGATCGCCCAGACCACCAGCGATTGACCCCGGCGCATGTCGCCGGCGGCGAAGACCTTCGCCACGTTCGTGGCATAGCCCCCGGTGAAGTCGGTGCTGGCGCGGGCGTTGCCGCGGGCGTCCTTGTCGACGCCGAAAGCGTCCAGGATGCTGCCCACCGGGCTGACAAAGCCCATGGCCAGCAAGACCATGTCGGCCTTCAGGGTCTGCTCGCTGCCCGCCACCTCGACCATCTTGCCGTCCTTCCATTCGACGCGCACGGTCTTGAGGCCACTGACCTTGCCTTTTTCGCCGATGAACTCTTTGGTGGCGATGGCGAATTCACGGTCACAGCCCTCTTCGTGCGACGAGGAGGTGCGCAGCTTGTAGGGCCAGTAGGGCCAAGTCATCTCCTTGTTCTCCTGGGCGGGCGGCTCGGGCATCAGCTCGAACTGCACCACGGTCGTGGCGCCGTGGCGGTTGCTGGTGCCCACGCAGTCGCTGCCGGTGTCGCCACCGCCGATCACGATCACGTGCTTGCCGTCGGCGCGCAACTGGCCCTTGAGGGTGTCGCCAGCGTTGATCTTGTTTTGCTGGGGCAGGAACTCCATCGCAAAGTGGATGCCGTCCAGGTCGCGGCCCGGCACCGGCAGGTCACGCGATTGCTCGGCGCCACCGGTCAGGATCACCGCGTCGAAGTCTTTTTGCAGCTGCTCGGGGCTGATGGTTTCCTGGGCCCAGTTGATCACCTTGGAATCGGCCGGCAGCTTGCCGATCATCACGCCGGTGCGCACCTTCACACCCTCGGCCACCATCTGCTCGACGCGGCGGTCGATGTGGTGCTTTTCCATCTTGAAGTCGGGGATGCCATAGCGAAGCAGGCCGCCCACGCGGTCGTTCTTCTCGAACAGGGTGACGTCGTGGCCGACGCGGGCCAGCTGCTGCGCCGCGGCCATGCCGGCGGGGCCAGAGCCCACCACCGCCACTTTCTTGCCGGTCTTGATCTGGGCCGGACGGGGCTTCACCCAGCCATGCTCCCAGGCGCGGTCGATGATGGCGTGCTCGAGCGACTTGATGCCCACCGCGTCGTCGTTCACGTTCAGGGTGCAGGCGGCCTCGCAAGGCGCAGGGCAGATGCGGCCGGTGAACTCGGGGAAGTTGTTGGTCGAGTCCAGCACCGTGAAGGCATCCTGCCAGTCGCCGCGGTACACCAGGTCATTGAAGTCCGGGATGACGTTGTTGACGGGGCAGCCGCTGTTGCAAAAGGGCGTGCCGCAGTCCATGCAGCGCGCGCCTTGTTGCTTGGCCTGTGCGTCATCGAGGCCGATGACAAATTCCTTGTAATGCTTGACGCGCTCGGGGACAGGCTTGTAGCCCTCTTCGAGTCGCTCGAATTCCATGAAGCCGGTGATTTTTCCCATGGTGTTGCTCCGTGTTCTTGGTGTGCGTCGGCTTCAGGCAGCCGCCACAGCGGATTTGTTGCTGTTGCCGGCCGCTGCGGCATCGCGCTGGTGCATTTCGGCCAGGGCGCGCTTGTATTCGTTGGGGAAGACCTTCACGAACTTGGCGCGGCTCTGGTCCCAGTGGTCCAGAAGTTCACGTGCGCGCTTGCTGCCGGTCCAGCGGTTGTGGTCCTCGAGCAGGCGTTTGAGCAGCGCTTCGTCGGTCTGGTCGGCGTGCAAGCGGGTCTTGGAGGCCGCGGCTTTTTGTTCGGCCGCAGGCAGCACCTTCTCCAGCGACACCATGGCGGTGTTGCAACGCGAAGCGAACTGACCGTCTTCGTCATAGACGAAGGCCACGCCACCCGACATGCCGGCCGCGAAGTTGCGGCCGGTCTTGCCCAGAACGACGACGGTGCCGCCAGTCATGTACTCGCAGCCGTGATCGCCCGAGCCCTCGACCACCGTGGTGGCGCCCGACAGACGCACCGCAAAACGCTCACCGGCGACGCCGCTGAAGAACGCTTCGCCGGTGGTCGCGCCATACAACGCGGTGTTGCCGATGATGATGTTCTTCATGGCTTCGCCGCGGAAGTCGATGCTGGGACGCACGACGATGCGACCGCCCGAGAGGCCCTTGCCGGTGTAGTCGTTGGCATCGCCAATCAGGTACAGCGTGATGCCGCTGGCCAGGAAAGCGCCGAAGGACTGACCGCCCGTGCCTTCCAGTTGGATGCGGATGGTGTCATCGGGCAGGCCGGTCGGGTGCACCTTCGTGACAGCACCCGAGAGCATCGCGCCGACCGAGCGGTTCACGTTCATGGCTTTTTCCATGAACTGCACCTTCTCGCCCTTTTCGATGGCGGCCTTGGATTTTTCGATCAGGATGCGGTCCAGGCTTTTTTCCAGGCCGTGGTCTTGCGTGGCCACCTGGTAGCGGGGCACGTCGGCCGGCACCAGGGGTTGGGCCAGCAGACGGCTGAAATCGAGGCCGCGCGCCTTCCAGTGCTCGATGCCTTTTTTCATGTCCAACAGATCGGTGCGACCGATCATGTCGTCGACCTTGCGGATGCCCAGTTGCGCCATGATCTGGCGCACTTCTTCGGCGATGAAGAAGAAGTAGTTGACGACGTGCTCAGGCTTGCCGGCGAACTTCTTGCGCAGCGCCGGGTCTTGAGTGGCCACGCCCACCGGGCAGGTGTTCAGGTGGCACTTGCGCATCATGATGCAGCCCTCGACCACCAGCGGTGCGGTGGCAAAGCCGAATTCGTCCGCGCCGAGCAGCGCGCCGATGGCGACGTCGCGGCCGGTCTTCATCTGGCCGTCGGCCTGCACACGGATGCGACTGCGCAGGCGGTTCAACACCAGGGTCTGCTGGGTCTCGGCCAGGCCGATCTCCCAGGGCGAGCCGGCGTGCTTGATCGACGACCAGGGCGAGGCGCCCGTGCCACCGTCATGACCGGAGATCACCACATGGTCGCTCTTGCACTTGGCCACGCCCGCAGCGATGGTGCCCACGCCCACCTCGGACACCAGCTTGACGCTGATGGAGGCATGCGGCGCCACGTTCTTGAGGTCGTGAATCAGCTGCGCGAGGTCTTCGATGGAGTAGATGTCGTGGTGCGGCGGCGGTGAGATCAGGCCCACACCGGGCACCGAGTAACGCAGCTTGCCGATGTAGTCAGACACCTTGCCACCGGGCAACTGACCGCCCTCGCCCGGCTTGGCGCCCTGCGCCATCTTGATCTGGATCTGATCGGACGAGGACAGGTATTCGGCAGTGACGCCAAAGCGGCCTGAGGCGACCTGCTTGATCTTCGAGCGCAGCGAGTCGCCAGCCTGCAGCGGCAGGTCGACTTCAACAACGTCCTTACCAATCACGCTGGCCAGCGTGTCGCCCTTCTTGATCGCGATGCCCTTGAGCTCGTTGCGGTAACGCGCGGGGTCTTCGCCGCCCTCGCCGGTGTTGCTCTTGCCGCCAATGCGGTTCATGGCAATGGCCAGCGTGGCGTGCGCCTCGGTGGAGATGGAGCCGAGCGACATCGCGCCAGTGGCGAAACGCTTGACGATTTCCTTGGCCGACTCGACCTCGTCGATCGGGATCGCCTTGGAAGGATCCACCTTGAACTCGAACAGACCGCGCAACGTCATGTGACGGCGACTCTGGTCGTTGATCAACTGGGCGTATTCCTTGTAGGTGTTCCAGTTGTTCGCGCGCGCCGAATGCTGCAACTTGGCGATGGCATCGGGCGTCCACATGTGTTCTTCGCCGCGCACGCGCCAGGCGTATTCGCCGCCGGCGTCGAGCATGGTGGCCAGCACCGGGTCGCTGCCGAAGGCGGCCTTGTGCATGCGGATCGCCTCTTCGGCGATCTCGAACACGCCAATACCGCCCACGCGGCTAGCGGTGCCGGTGAAGTACTTGGCGATGGTGTCGTCATTGAGGCCGATGGCCTCGAAC
>JBIKUT010000142.1:0-5824 GCA_044347465.1 Ramlibacter sp. | reverse complement strand
CGGGCTTGGCTCGCGGTTGCACCGTCAGACCCTCTGCACTTGGATTTTGTGGCCGAGCCCTGGCGCGATGGCCTGCAGGCGCGCGTGCGGGCGTGCGCGTGTCTGGGCGATCCCTTTGACTGCCATGTCCAGGTGATCACGGGCGCTGGCCTTCAATGGGCCCGCATCTTGGGGCATGCCGTGCGCAGGGCGGATGGCCAGATCGCCAGTGTGGAGGGTGCGGTACAGGCGATCTCGCCGCGCGCCACATCCTCAGGCGCACTGGCCACGGTCGATGCAGCAGGCCGCTTCAATTACCTCAATGCGCAGGCCGAGCGCCTGTTGGCGCGCAGGGCGGCCCGCTTGCAGGGACGGCGTGTCTGCAGCCTTTTTGAGAAGACCGCCCGCTTGCAGGTGCAGCAGGCGGTGCATGCGGCGCTGGCGCAGGGGCAGCCCCTGGTGGTGGAGGCGCTCGACGCCCGCCAGCGCCAGTGGCTGGCCCTGAGTGGCGAACCCTTCGCCGACGGCCTGGCCTTGCAGATCCGCGATGTGACCGAGCGCCAGGCGAGCGAACAACGAATCCGCCACCTCGCCTTTTATGACGCGCTCACCGGCCTGCCCAATCGGCAGCTGCTATTGGATCGTCTGCACGCCACGCTCGATCGACTCACGGGCGTGCAGGCCGCGGCGCTGATGTTCATCGACCTGGACAACTTCAAGGTCTTGAACGACACGCGAGGCCACCACAAGGGCGATCTGTTGCTGCAGCAGGTCGCCGCGCGCCTGCAGGCATGCGTGGCCCGCGACGACACCGTCGCCCGTCTGGGAGGCGACGAATTCGTGATTCTGCTTACGCTACACACAGGCGGTTGCCAGCGTGCTGCAAAGGCCGCGGCAGGCGTCGCGTCGGGCATCCTGCGGGCGCTGGGCGAGCCCTATCCCTTGCCGGACGGTCTGCATCACAGTACCTGCAGCATTGGCATCACGGTGTTCGGCCCGAAGCCGATGGGGGTCTCCGAGCTGTTGAAGCAGGCCGATCTGGCCATGTACCAGGCCAAACGCGCAGGCCGCAACACGGTGTGCTTTTTCGAAGCGCAGTTCGGTGTCGACAGCCGGCAGCAGGCCTGAGGCGCTGGCAGGCCCCTACGTCCTGGTGACGCGTCCCGGCTATGCTTGCCGCACGATGAACAAGGCCTTCACGCGCGAGACCGAATACGAGGACGACGATCTGCCACCGGGCGCGGCTCCGATCCCGGCCGGCACGCGCAACTACATCACGCCCGCCGGCTACGCGCGCCTGCGGGCCGAACTTCTGCATCTGATCGACGACGAGCGCCCGCGCGTGGTGGAGGTTGTGCACTGGGCAGCCGGCAACGGAGACCGCTCGGAGAACGGCGATTACCTGTATGGCAAAAAGCGCCTGCGCGAGATCGATCGCCGTATCCGCTTCCTCACCAAGCGGCTGGAGATCGCCGAGGTGACCGACCCCTGCGCCCATCACGGGCGTGACCAGGTGTTCTTCGGTGCGACGGTGCGTTACGCCAGCGAGGACGGCAGCGAGCGTGAGGTCACCATCTTGGGCGTCGACGAGGCCGACAGCAGCCTGGGGCAGGTCAGTTGGATCTCGCCCATTGCCCGGGCGCTGCTCAAGGCCCGCGAGGGCGATGAAGTCAAGCTGCTCACGCCTGCCGGCGTGCAGACCATCGAGATCTTGCAGGTGCGTTACCCAGCGCCCTGAGCGCCGTCGGCGCTGGGGTTTCAGCCGCTGCGGCGCGTGCGCTGCACCCGCAGGACATCGGGGATACGCTGGACGGCACGCATGACCGCTTCCAGATGGCTGCGGTCTCGCACGGCGACCAGGAAGCGCAGGTCGGCGGCATCTTGTGCACGGCCTTCGTCCATGTCGACGTGGGTGATGTCAGCCTCGGCGCCGGCCATGGCCGAGGCGACGCGCGCCAGCACGCCCTTGCCGTTGCCCACGGTCACGATCAGGTGGGTCTCGAAGGAGCGCGTGGGTTCGTCCGACCATTCGACACCGATGAACCGCTCGCTGTCCTTGTGCAACAAGCGACGCGCGGCGCTGCAATCTTCGGCGTGGACCACCAGGCCTTCGCCACGTCCGAGGTAGCCCACGATGCGATCGCCCGGCACCGGGCGGCAGCAGCTGGCGTATTGCACCGAGGCGTTTTCGCTGCCCTCCAGAATGACGGCGCCATGGGCGGGGTTTTCGTGGGCCGTGAAGCGCTCGCGCGTCATGAGCAGCGCGTCGCGCTTGGCGCCGTTTTCGGCCAGCAGGGTGACCAGGCGCTTGGCCACGATGCTGGCGATGCGCTTGCCCAGGCCGATGTCCATCAGCAATTCGTCGCGGTGGCGGCTGCCGGTGAATCGCAGCAGCTTGTCCCACACCAGCTGATGGTGTTCGTCGGTCTCAGGCAGCCGCTCGATGCCTTCGGCTCGCAGGGCCTGCGTGAGCAGCTTCTCGCCCAGGCCTTGCGATTCGGCCTGAGCCAGGGTCTTGAGGTGATGCCGGATCTTGGAGCGCGCGCGCCCCGTGCGCACGAAGCCGAGCCAGGCCGGATCGGGGGTCGAGGTGGCAGCGGTCTCGACTTCGACCACGTCGCCGTTTTTCAGCTCGGTGCGCAAAGGCACTTGCGCGCTGTTGATTTTGGCGGCGACGACGTGGTCGCCGATGTTGCTGTGGATCGCGTAGGCGAAATCGACGACCGTGGCGCCGCGGGGCAAGGCCATGATCTGGCTCTTGGGCGTGAACACATAGACCGCGTCGGGAAACAGATCGATCTTGACGTGGTCCCAGAACTCGGCGGCGTCGCGTGTCTCGTGCTGGATGTCCAGCAGCGACTGCAGCCACTGGGCGCCGGTGCGATCCGCCGCTTCATCGTCGGTGGGGTTGGCCTTGTACAGCCAGTGGGCGGCCACGCCCGATTCCGCCACCACGTGCATGGCCTCGGTGCGGATCTGAAATTCGACGTTCACCCCCGAAGGCCCCACCAGCGTGGTGTGCAGCGACTGGTAGCCGTTGACCTTGGGGATGGCGATGTGGTCCTTGAAGCGCCCGGGCACCGGCTTGTACATCTGGTGCAGGATGCCCATCGCGGTGTAGCAGTCGATCAGGCGCGGCAGGATGACACGCAGGCCGTAGATGTCGGTCACCTGCGCGAAGCTCAGATGCTTCTCGTTCATCTTGCGGTAGATGGAATAGAGCGTCTTTTCGCGTCCGGCCAGCCGGATCTTCAGGCCCGCCGCCTCGAAGGCCGTCTCGACTTCGCGCTGTACCTTTTGAATCAGGTCGCGCCGGCGGCTGCGCGCTCTGGTCACGGCCTTGGACAGGACGGCATGGCGCCAGGGCTGGATGTGGCTGAAGGCGAGTTCTTGCAGCTCGCGGTAGGTCTGGTTCAGGCCCAGGCGGTTGGCGATGGGCGCGTAGATCTCCAGCGTCTCCGACGAAATGCGGTGCCACTTGGCACGCGGCATGTCGTTGAGGGTGCGCATATTGTGCGAGCGGTCGGCCAGCTTGATCAGGATGACGCGCACGTCGCGCGCCATCGCCAGCAGCATCTTGCGAAAGGACTCGGCCTGGTTTTCTTCGCGGGTGTTGAACTGCAGCTTGTCCAGTTTGGTCAGGCCGTCGACCAGTTCGGCCACCGGGGCGCCAAAGCGCTCGATCAATTCGGGCTTGGTGACACCGCAATCCTCGATCGCGTCATGCAGCAGGGCCGCCATCAGGGCCTGGGCGTCGAGCTTCCACTGCGCGCACTGGGCAGCGACGGCGATCGGGTGGGTGATGTAGGGGTCGCCGCTGGCGCGGATCTGGCCCAGGTGCGCTTCGTCGGCGAAGCGGTAGGCCTGGCGCACCTGCTCGATGTCGCTGGCATCCAGGTAATCGAGCTTGGCCATGAGCGCAGCAAAGCTGGCCGCCGCCGCCTTGGCCTGGGCGGAACTGGGGACGACGGGGGCCGGGCGCTTGCGTTTACCGGAAGAGGGGTCGAGCACCGCACTCATCCCTTAAATGTAGCGCGAGCCCGTGCCCGAGTCGTCAAACCATGAAAAAAGCACCGCGGCGCGGTGCTTTTGGTGGCAGGCCCGGTGGGCTGCAAGGGCGCGGTCAGCCCGGGACTTTTTTGAGCATCTCCAGACCGATCTTGCCTTCGGCGATCTCACGCAGGGCGGTGACGCCGGGCTTGTTCTTGCTCTCGATCTTGGCGGCATGGCCTTGACTGAGCATGCGGGCGCGGTAGGTCGCGGCCAGCACCAGCTGGAAGCGATTGGGGATCTGTTGCAGGCAGTCTTCGACGGTGATGCGGGCCATGGGCGTTGCTCCGTGGGGTCAGATGATGTGGAGGGCCTTGAAGGTGTCGGCCCGGGTGCGACGCTGCGCTGAAAACTTCAGGCGCTGGGCGTGCACGATGGTTTTGAGGTCAAAGAGAGCACGCTCAAACAACTCGTTGATTATAACGAAGTCAAACTCCCGCGCCTGGGCCATTTCGTCCGCGGCATTCTTCAGGCGCAGATCGATCACCTCGGGGGTGTCTTCGCCGCGGCGCTCCAGGCGTGCGCGCAATTCCTCCCAGCTGGGGGGCAGGATGAAGATCAAGACGGCATTGGTGAAGATGCGCTTGATCTGGACGGCGCCCTGAAAGTCGATCTCCAGGATCACGTCGGTGCCCGAGGCGATGCGCTCTTCGATGGCCCTTTTAGAGGTGCCGTAGCGGTTGCCGTGCACGTTGGCCCACTCGACGAAGGCATCGGCCAGGACCATGGAATCAAACTCTTGGGGCGAGACGAAGAAGTATTCGCGCCCGTGCTTTTCCTGGCCGCGCGGGGCCCGGGTGGTGTGCGACACCGAGGGCAGGACCTGGGCGTCCAGTTCCATGAGCGCCTTGACCAGGCTGGATTTGCCCGCGCCGCTGGGGGCGGCGACGACGAAGAGATTGCCTGGATAGTCCACGGAAAAAACCTTCATTCAATGTTCTGGACCTGCTCGCGCATCTGCTCGATCAGCACCTTCATGTCGACCGAGATGCGGGTCAGCTCCAGGGCCGCCGACTTGGCGCCCAGGGTGTTGGCTTCGCGGTGCAACTCCTGGATCAGGAAATCCAGGCGCTTGCCGACCTCGCCGCCTCGGCCCAAGAGCCGCTCGATCTCGTCCAGGTGCGCCGTCAGCCGCGTGAGTTCTTCGGCCACGTCGATGCGGATGGCAAATGCGGTGGCCTCGGACAAGGCGCGGTCTTGGGCGGCCTCCAGGGTGGCGCCGGCGCCGGCTTGGGTGCCCAGGCCCATGGCGTCTTTCCAGCGCTCGAGAAAACGGGTGCGTTGCTGTTCGACCAGCTGGGGCACCAGCGGGCGGGCCTGTTCGGCCAGCGCGCGCAATTGCTGCAGGTGACCCCGCAGCATGTTTACCAGGCGCTCGC
Source organism: Ramlibacter sp. (assembly GCA_044347465.1). Classification (GTDB taxonomy): domain Bacteria; phylum Pseudomonadota; class Gammaproteobacteria; order Burkholderiales; family Burkholderiaceae_C; genus Ramlibacter. The sequence continues at coordinate 416 of JBIKUT010000142.1, read as the reverse complement.
CTTCGCGGGCGCGGGCCGCCAGCAGGGCCTCCAGGGTTTGTTGGACCAGGGGCAGCAAGTGCGCGCCGCTGTCCGCGGCAGGTGATTCGCCCGCGGCGGCCAGGCGCAGCACGTCGGCCACGCTTAAGGGGTGGGCCTGCGGCAGCCAGCTGCGGATCTGGTCTTGCAAGGTGTTCAGGCGCTGCAGCAGGCGCGCGCCTGGATCGCGCAGGTCGGCGCCGCTGACCGCCTCCAGGCCGGCGCGCACTTCGACCTTGCCGCGCTTGAGGCGCGATTGCAGCAGCTCGCGCAAGGCGGGCTCGTGCTGGCGCAGGTCGTCGGCGAGGCGAAAGGACAGGTCCAGGAAGCGGCTGTTGACGGCGCGGATCTCGACCCCCAGGCGCGGTCCTGCTGCCGGCGCATCTCCCTGACCGGCC
>JBIKUT010000141.1:0-5891 GCA_044347465.1 Ramlibacter sp. | reverse complement strand
CCGCATTCACGAGCAACAGGAGCAAAACGGCAAGACGCAGCATCAGGGGACGGGTCGCACGCTCACTTCAGCGCTGGAAACGACCTTTAGGCCGGCCGCAGTATGCACCAGCAAGGCGCCGCCCGGGGCGACGCCCGCGGCCTGCCCGGTCATGCCGTCGCTGAGGGTGACGGCGCGCCCCCGCAGCAGGTCGCGGGCCGCAAAGCCCGCCTCGAAGGGCGCAAAGCCCGCGCGCTCGAAGGTCTGCAGGGCCCGCACCAGGGGCAGGGCCACGCGCAGCAGGGCGCCCGGGGCATCGGCCTGCGGCCACAGCATGCGCAGGTCGGCGGGGGCGATGTCCATGCCCTCGCCCGCAGGGCGCGGCGCGATGTTGATGCCGATGCCCACGATGGTGTGGCGTGCGCCCGCCACGGTGGCGGTCTCGACCAGGATGCCGGCGAGCTTGCGGCCGTCAATCCACAGGTCGTTGGGCCATTTCAGGCCGATGCCGGGCCCCAGCGCCTCGGCCAAGGCCACCCCCACCGCCAATGACAGCCCCGACCAGTCGGCCGGGGCCAGGGGCAGGCCCAGAGAGAAGGTCAGCGAATCACCCGGCGAGCTGACCCAGCCCCGCCCCAGACGGCCGCGGCCCGCGGTCTGACGCTGCGCCACCAACAGCACCGGGTCGGTCTGCCCAGCCCGGGCGCGGCGCATCAACTCGGAGTTGGTGGAATCGATCTCGGGCAGGACTTCGACGGTGAACCCCGGCAGCAGGGGCGCGACGGCCTCCCAGATCGCCTCCGAGGGCCACAGCAGGGGCGCCATCACGCGGCTTGGCCTCGTGCCCGGTCAGTCTTTGCGCTTGGGCGCCAGCAAGGTGCCCCGGCACTTCTTGGCACCGCACCAGCAGGGGTATTCGGCCTTGAGCTTCTTGGTGTAGGGCTCGTCGATGATCAGGCCGTAGTCGTAATTGAGCTCCTCGCCGGCCCGGATGTCGCGCCGGGCCTTGATGAACACGCGGCCCTCCACCTCGTCGGCTTCGCAATTGGGTTTGCAGGCGTGGTTGATCCAGCGGGAGGAGTTGCCGCCGTAGAGGGCATCGATCACGCGGCCGTCGTCCAGGGAGAAATAGAAGGTGTGATTGGGGTCTTTCGGGTCGTGGGGATGGCGGCGCAGGGCCTCCTTCCAGGAGATGATCTCGCCCACGTACTCGATCAGGGTTTCGCCCTCGGCGATGTCCTCGAGGGCGAACACGCCCCGGCCATGAATGCCAGACTTGCGCGCCTGGATTTTCCGCCCCGACAATCGGGTCGGCGCCGTCGCCTCGGCGGCCGCTCGGCCCCGTTCTTTTTTTGCCATGGAAAAAACTCTGTTAAGTTGGTTGTGTGCACAGGCGCGCGGGCGCGCGTGCGCGTAAGGGCCGATTGTAGGAACAACCCAGACCCCACCCGTTGCAAGACGCGCGGGGGCAGACAACGACAGACATGAGCAAGACCCTGGTCATCGCCGAAAAACCATCCGTCGCGCAGGACATCGTCCGCGCGCTCACGCCTGTGGCGGGCAAATTCGAGAAGCACGACGAGTACTTCGAGAGCGACCGCTACGTGGTCACCAGCGCCGTGGGCCACCTGGTCGAGATCCAGGCGCCGGAGCAGTACGACGTCAAGCGAGGCAAGTGGAGCTTCACCCACCTGCCAGTGATTCCGCCGCACTTTGACCTCAAGCCGGTGGACAAGACCAAGACCCGCCTGAACGCCGTGGTCAAGCAGGCCAAGCGCAAGGACGTGACCGCCCTGATCAACGCCTGCGACGCGGGCCGCGAAGGCGAGTTGATCTTCCGCCTGATCGAGCAATACGCCGGCGGCGCCAAGCCCCTGGGCAAGCCGGTGCAGCGCCTGTGGTTGCAATCGATGACGCCCGACGCCATCCGCCAGGGCTTCGAGCAACTGCGCTCCGACCAGCAAATGGCCGGCCTGGCCGATGCCGCGCGTTCGCGCTCCGAGGCCGACTGGCTGGTGGGCATCAACGGCACGCGTGCCTTCACCGCCTTCAACTCGCGTGACGGCGGCTTCTTCCTGACCACCGTGGGCCGGGTGCAAACCCCCACGCTGGCGGTGGTGGTCGTGCGTGAAGAACAGATACGCAAATTCATCAGCCGCGACTACTGGGAGGTGCACGCCACCTTCACCGCCGAGGCCGGCAACTACCCGGGCAAGTGGTTCGACCCCACCTGGAAAAAAGACGAAGCCGATGCCGAGCGCAAGGCCGACCGCGTCTGGTCGCAGCAAGAGGCCCAGACCATCGCCGACGCTGCGCGCGGGCGCCCCGCCGAGGTCAGCGAAGAGTCCAAACCCAGCAACCAGGCCTCGCCCGGCCTGTTTGACCTGACCACCCTGCAACGCGAGGCCAATGGGCGCTTCGGCTTTTCCGCCAAGACCACGCTGGCCCTGGCGCAGACGCTCTATGAGCGGCATCAGGCGCTCACCTACCCGCGTACCGATTCGAAATACCTGCCTTTGGAGTACGTGAAGGTGGTCAAGGGCACGCTGGGTTCGCTGGCCGACAGCGGCCTGGGCCACCTGGCGCCCTTTGCGCGCGAGGCCCTGGACAAGGACTACATCAAGCCCACCAAGAAAGTGTTCGACGACACCAAGGTCAGCGACCACTTTGCGATCATTCCCACCGGCAAGATCCCCACCGGCCTGTCCGAGGCCGAACAAAAGCTGTTCGATCTGGTGGTGCGTCGCTTCATCGCGGCCTTCTTCCCCTCCGCCGAGCACATGGTCACCACCCGCATCTCGCGCGTGGCGGGCCATCACTTCAAGTCCGAGGGCAAGGTGCTGGTCAAGCCGGGATGGCTGGCCATCTACGGCAAAGAGGCCTCGCTCGATGTAGCGCCTGGCGAAGAAGGCAGCGGCAAGACCCTCGTGCCGGTGCGCGCGGGCGAGGCGATCACCACCGAACAAGCCGACGCCAAGGGCCTGAAGACCCGCCCCCCTGCGCGCTACAACGAAGCCACCTTGCTGCGCGCGATGGAAACCGCCGGCAAGGAAATCGAGGAAGAGGAACTGCGCGAGGCCATGAACGAAAAAGGCCTGGGCACACCGGCCACGCGCGCGGCCACGATCGAAGGCCTGATCAACGAGAAGTACATGCTGCGCGAGGGCCGCGACCTGATCCCCACGGCCAAGGCCTTTCAGCTGATGACGCTGCTGCGCGGACTGGGCGTGGAAGAACTCTCACGGCCCGAGCTCACGGGCGAATGGGAATACCGACTCGCCCAGATGGAAAAAGGCCAGCTCTCGCGCGATGCCTTCATGCAGCAGATCGCCGAGATGACGCAGCGCATCGTCAAGAAGGCCAAGGAGTACGACCGCGACACCGTGCCGGGCGACTACGCCACGCTGTCCACGCCCTGCCCCAACTGCGGCGGCGTCGTGAAGGAAAACTACCGTCGCTACACCTGCGCCGGCCAATCGAGCTCGGGCGATGACGCCTGCGGCTTCTCGTTCACCAAGATCCCGGCGGGCCGGGCCTTCGAGCTGGCCGAAGTCGAACAGTTCCTGCGTGACAAGAAGATCGGGCCGCTGGAGGGCTTTCGCTCCAAGGCGGGCTGGCCCTTCGTCGCCGAGATGGCGCTGACCTACAGCGAGGAAGACAAGAACTGGAAGCTCGAATTCGACTTCGGTGACGAAGCCGACCCGGCACAGACCGGCGAGCTGATCGACTTCGGCGCGCAGGAGCCGCTGGGGCCTTGCCCCAAATGCGCGGCGCGCGTGTTCGAGTTCGGCAAGAACTATGTCTGCGAAAAGAGCGTGCCCACGCCCGCCCAAGCCACGCCCAGCTGCGACTTCAAGAGCGGCCAGATCATCTTGCAGCAGCCGATCGAGCGCGAGCAAATGCAAAAGCTGCTGGCCACGGGCAAGACCGATCTGTTGGACAAGTTCGTGTCCATGCGCACGCGTCGCGCGTTCAAGGCCTTCCTGGCCTGGGACGCCGAGGCCGGCAAGGTGAACTTCGCCTTCGAGCCGCGCGCGAGCAAGTACCCGCCGCGCAAGACCTCGGGCGCACCCACGCGCACGCCGTTTGGCAAGGTGGCGGCCAAGAAGGCCGCGCCCGCGAAGAAAGCGGCCGCTAAAAAGGCCCCCGCTGCGAAGAAGGCTGCCGCCCCGAAGGCGCCGCGCAAGCCCAGCGCCGGCCTCAAGCCCAGCGCCGCGCTGGCCGCCGTGATCGGGCCCGAGGCCGTGGCCCGCACCGAAGTGATCAAGAAGCTGTGGGACTACATCAAGGCCAACGGCTTGCAAGACGCGACCAACAAGCGCGCGATCAACGCCGATGACAAACTGCGTGCGGTGTTTGGCAAGCCCCAGGTGACGATGTTCGAGCTGGCCGGGATCGTGGGCAAGCACTTGGAAAGCGGCGGCTAACGGCGCGCGCGGTCCCGGGGTCGCGTCCTACCCCGGGCGCGCACGCGCGGGCTCACGCTGGCGCGATGGTCAAGGACACCCGACACTCCCCTGCGCCCGCCCGATCCAGTCCCGCGGCCCACAAGGAAAAGCAAGCGCCTTCGCGTCCGCGCAAGACGCAGCAGCGGTCACCCGCACGCCCGGCTGCCCAGACGCCCGGCATCGAGCGCACGCACGCCCAATTCCCCGATCCCGAGCCGCCGCCGGATCGGGTCTGGGAAGACCGCGCCGGCTGAGGCCTTACAGCACCGCCAGGTGTCGGGCCTCGGCGCCCCGCACGGCGCTCAAGGGAATGCGCTGGTCGAAGGTGACCAGGCGCCCCGAATGCCGCACCGCGAGGGACAGTAGGTAGAGGTCGGTGAGGTGGCGCGCGCTGTGCATGTGACGGTGCTCGAAGGCGTCGGCGTCGAGCGCGCTGGTGTCGTCAGGCCAGAAGGTGTGCTCAGGTGCCTGTGTCGACCTTTGCAACATCCCCACCAGCACCGCCAGCGCTTGCGCGTTGGGATAGCCGGGCTGGCTCATGATCCGCAGGCAACCGTTTTGAGTGAGGGGGCAAGTGGCCCAACCCATTGCCGCGTGTTCGGTGAACCACTGGGCGGCTCGCGGGTGGTGAACGTGGTCGCGGTCATGCAGGGCGATCAGAACGTTGACGTCCAGCAGCGCCCGCATCAGATGCCTTCCTCGTCGCGCAAACGATCGATCAACGCATTGCTCACGACGCCGCCACGCGGCGGCAGGGGATGGATACCGTAACGAGCCAAGGGCTCTTCTGCGCGGAGCGCCGACGAAGTGGGCACTGACAAAGGGCCCTGATGGAAGGCTTGCCGGGCTAGGTCGCTGATCACCTCGCCGAGCGATTTTTTTTCGCGGCGGGCCAGGTCGCGTGCCGCAAACAGGACGTCATCGGCGATATCGAGGGTGGTTCGCATAGGGCAGCTCCAATGATGCATGATGTTAGCGCATCACGCATCACAAGGATCCGCCGTCTTCAGGTCCCGATCATCCCGCCGTCGTTCTTGTGAATCACCACCGTGGCCGAACGGGGGCGTCCGTTGGCGCGAAAGTCCGGCCAGTTGGACAGGCGCCGCGGGTTGTCGGTGTCGCTCACATCGCTGCGATCCTCGCCGGGGTGCTGGATGTTCACGAACATCGTGCGGCCATCGGGCGCCATGGTGGCGCCGGTGATCTCGGCGTTGACCGGGCCCACCAGGAAGCGGCGGATCTCGCCGGTGCGGGTGTCCGCCGCCAGCATCGCGTTGTTGCCCACGCGCTCCAGCGGTGGGCGGCCGATGCCTGAAGCCGACAGGTCGGTCTGGATCCACAGCACGCCGCGCGTATCGGCCATCAGGCCGTCCGGGCAGCCAAAGCTGTCGCCGCTGCGGTTGGTCGGGTCGCCAGCCAGGACGAAGTGATTCCAGGTGAAGGTGGTGGCGTCAAAGTCGCCGT
>JBIKUT010000140.1:0-5911 GCA_044347465.1 Ramlibacter sp. | reverse complement strand
ATGACGCCGCCCTGCGCTGGCGCAAAGCGGCGGGCGAATCGGCTGGGGACCCTGTGAGCGATTGAGGCGCCGCGCCTCACACCGACAGCGGATCGACGTCTACGGCCCACCGCAGCAAGCCCGGTTCGCGCAGCGCGTGCAGGGTTTCTTGCCACGCCAGTAGAAACCGCTGCAGCGCGGGGCGCGAGGCGCTTTCCACCAGCAGCTGGGCCCGTTCCACGTTCGCAATGCGCTGCACCGACATCGGCACCGCGGCATACATCACCACCTGGCCGGTCGCATCCAGGGTCTGACCGGCGTCGCGGGCGGCGTTCAAAAAGGCCTGTGCCGCCTCCTGCGTGCGGGCCTCGGCGCGCACCAGGGCCTGAAAGGCAAAGGGCGGCATGCCCGCCTGCTGGCGCTCGGCCAATTGCGCGGCGGCGAAGGCCGGATAGTCGTGCCGGCGCAGCGCCGCGAACAGCGGGTGCGTCGGATTCCAGGTCTGCACCCACATCTGGCTGTGGCCCGCCTGCGCCGCATCGCGCCCGGCCCGGCCTGCGGCCTGCATCAACAGCGAGAACAGGCGCTCGGGCGCACGAAAGTCACTGGAGAACAAGGCGGTGTCCGGATTGATTGCTGCCACCAGGGTGATGCGCCGGAAGTCGTGTCCCTTGGTGACCATCTGCGTGCCCACCAGCACATCGACATCACCCGCATGCACCTGGGCCAGTTGCGCCTCCAGCGCCCCCTTGGCGCGCGTGGTGTCGGCGTCCATGCGGGCTACGCGCACAGGCCGCGCCGCATCGTCTGCAGCGTCACCCGGGCGCTGCACCTGCGCCAGCAAGGCCGCGATCTGCTCCTCGAGTTGCTCGGTACCGCGTCCCACCGGCGCGATGTCCACATTGCCGCAGGCGGGGCAGGCGCGCGGCACCCGCTCGGTGTAGCCGCAGTGGTGGCAACGCAAGGTGCGGTCGATCTTGTGAAACACGCGAAAGGTGCTGCAATGCGGGCAGTCGCTTTTCCAGTCGCAGGCGTTGCAGGCCAGCACCGGCGCGTAGCCACGGCGATTGAGAAACAGCAGCGATTGCTCGCCGCGCGCAATGCGTGTCTGAATCGCCTCGAGCAAGGCCGGCGCCAGCAGCGTGCGGGGCGGCTGCAGGTTCATGTCCACCAGCTGCACCTGGGGCAGCGCGCCCGCGCCGATGCGCGCGGGCATCTCTAGCCGCTGGTAGCGCCCGGTTTCGCTGGCTTGCCAACTCTCCAGCGAGGGCGTGGCAGATCCGAGCAGCACCTGTGCGTGCTCGAGCCGTCCGCGCAGCACCGCCAGATCGCGCGCGGAATAACGCGCGCCTTCTTGCTGCTTGTAGCTGGGGTCGTGTTCTTCGTCGACCACGATCAGCCGCAGGCCCGGCAGCGAGGCGAACACCGCCATGCGGGTGCCCAGCACGATGCGCGCGGTGCCCGCATGCGCCGCCAGCCAGCTGCGAAGACGCTGCGCCGGCGTGAGCCCGCTGTGCATGGCCACCACCTGCGCGTCGCCAAAGCGTTCGACGAAGCGCGCCATCAGCTGCGGCGTGAGGTTGATCTCCGGCACCATCACCAGCGCCTGGGCCTGGGGGTCAGCATCGAGCACACCTTGCACCGCTTGCAGATAGACCTCGGTCTTGCCGCTGCCGGTCGCGCCATACAGCAGGAAGGGGCCGCTCGCTGTTTGCATCTGTTCGAGCGCGGCGTGTTGTTGCTCGGTCAGCACGGGGGCGGCGCTCGGGGCGCTGTGCGTCGTCGCTGCGGCTGGCTTGCGTTGGAGTCGGCGCGCCAGCTGCGTGGTGTCCAGATCGCGCAATTGCGGCGGCAGGGCGGCCAGCGCCACCTCGCCGACACCGCGCTGGTAGTACGAGGCGGCGAAGTCCACCAGCTGTCGCCATGCACCGGTAAGGGGCGCCAGCCCGGCCAGCACGCCGGCGATCGGTTTTTCGGTCACAGCCGCCGGCGTTTCGGCGGCCGAGCCCTCCTCCCAGACCACGCCCAGCACTTCGCGCTTCCCCAGGGGCACGCGCACCAGCGTGCCCGGCGGGAGCGCTGACTCACTTCGGTAACTCAGGGGTCCGCGGATGCCGCTGTGCGCGGGGGTGGCGACCACGACGGACAGGCGGTGATGCATCACAGGGTCGTTTTACCGGCTCATTCTCAGGTGGTTCTCAGAAGTCGCGCTTAAGTCCTTGAATCCAAAGCCTTTTGTGACCCATCCAGAATTTCTGTGGATAACTTTGTTGATAGCGACCTAGGGAACCGCTGCGAAGCCTGAAAAATCAAGGCTTTCGCTGGGGTGCCCGCAAAATTGGCAGAAAACGAATCCTATAAGAATCAAAGACTTACGTGAGCCGTAGCCGGCGCGACCTTGCCAGGGGGCGCTGGCATTTTTTCTCGCGTCGCAGCACGGTTTTTGTGCATAAGTCAAGAGCGCGTCAGTCGTTTTTGTCAGAAGTCCAGCTAGGGAAGCTCCGGAGAACGAAGGTTTTGCTCAGCGCTTGACAGCCTGGCGCATCGCGCGTGAATGGCCGTGCACGGTCTCCACCAAGGCGCTCACGTGCTCGGGCGGCGTGTGCTGGCTGATGCCGTGGCCCAGGTTGAAGATGTGTGTGGGGCCTTGCCCTGCACCCTGATGCGGCGTGCCGAAGCTGTCCAGGACGCGCCGTGCCTGCTCGCTCACTTGCTCGGGCGAGGCAAACAGCACGTTGGGGTCGAGGTTGCCTTGCAGCGCCTTGTGTGCGCCCACCTGTGCGCGCGCGCGGCCCAGGTTGACCGTCCAGTCCAGGCCCAGGGCGTCGCAATCGAGCTGACCCATTTCTTCCAGCCACAGGCCACCGCCCTTGGTGAAGACGATGCGCGGGATCACCGCGCCCTGGTGGGTGCGATGCAGCTTCGCCAGCACGCGTGCGGTGTAGGCCAGGCTAAATTCCTGGAAGCAGCCGTCGGCCATCACGCCGCCCCAGCTGTCAAACACCATCACCGCCTGTGCGCCGGCTTCGATCTGCGCGTTCAGGTAGGCCGCGACCGCGTCGGCGTTGACCGCCAGGATGCGGTGCATCAGGTCGGGGCGGCTGTACATCAGCGTCTTGACCAGGCGGTAGTCGTCCGAGCCCGCGCCCTCGACCATGTAGCAGGCCAGCGTCCAGGGGCTGCCCGAGAACCCGATCAGGGGCACGCGTCCGTTCAGGGCCTTGCGGATCGAGGTGACGGCGTCGAACACATAACGCAGCTTGTTCATGTCCGGCACGGCCAGCGCGTTGACGGCGGCTTCGTCGCGCACGACTTTTTCGAACTTGGGTCCTTCGCCCAGCGCGAAGCTCAGGCCCAGGCCCATGGCGTCGGGCACGGTCAGGATGTCCGAGAACAGGATGGCGGCGTCCAGGTCATAGCGGTCCAGGGGCTGCAGGGTCACCTCGGTGGCGTAATCCACGTTGGTGGCCAGGCCCATGAAGCTACCGGCCTTGGCCCGGGTCGCGCGGTATTCCGGCAGGTAACGGCCCGCCTGGCGCATCAGCCACAGCGGGGTGTAGTCGGTGGCCTGGCGCATGCAAGCGCGCAGGAAGCGGTCGTTTTGAAGGGGTGCGAAGCTCATGCCCGACATTGTGGCAGGGCTTCAGACCCCCCCTCGCCAGGGGGCCGGCGCCGGCCCTCAGAGAGCGGCCAGCCGCGCCCGCACCTCGCTGGTGGACAAGACCTCGGACATCACCACGGGCGTGCGCCCTGGCGCGTACAGCACATAGACCGGCACGCCGCTGCGCCCCAGCGTGCTAAGAGCCTGGGTGATGGCCGGATCGCGCAGCGTCCAGTCGGCGCGCAGCAGGGTGACCTGGCGCGCCGCGAAATCGGCCAGCACCTGTTCGTCGGCCAGCGTGGTGCGCTTGTTGTACTGGCAGGTCACACACCAGGCCGCGGTGAAGTCCACGAACACCGGCTTGCCCGCCGCCAAGGTGTCGCGCACCGTCTGCGCGGACCAGGGTTGCCAGCGATCACCGGCCACTGCGCCGGTTGCAGCGACGGGCACGGGTCGCAGCACCTGCGGCCCCAGCGTCCAGGCCAGCGCCGCGGCAGTGCCCAGGGCCAGCACGGCGACGATGCGGCGTGTGCGTCCTTCCAAGGTCCAGGCCCACACCAGGAGTGCCAGGGCCACCAGCAACACGAGCAGCGCGCCCGCACCATCAATACCGCTTTGCTGCCCCAGTACCCAGACCAACCATGCCACGGTGGCAAACATCGGAAACGCCATCAGCTTGCGCAAGGTGTCCATCCAGGGCCCGGGCCGCGGCAGCCATCCCGCCACCGCCGGGATCCAGCTGGCGGCCAGATAGGGCAAGGCCATGCCCACGCCCAGTGCCGCGAACACCATCAGCGCCTGGCTCGCGGGCAGGGCGATCGCCAGGCCCAGCGAGGCGCCCATGAAGGGCGCGGTACAAGGCGAGGCGATCGCCACCGCCAGCACGCCCGAGAGGAAGGCGTCACCCGCCGGATGGCGCGCCTGCAAGCTCGCCACGCCAGAAGGCAGGAGGGTGCCGAACTCAAACACGCCGGCCAGGTTCAGCCCGATCAGGGTGAACAGCGCGGCCAGCGTGGCCACCACGGCGGGCGACTGCAGCTGAAACCCCCAGCCCAGTTGCTCGCCCGCCGCGCGCAGCGCCAGCATCAGCGCGCCCAAGGCGAGAAAGGAGATCACCACGCCGGCGGTGTAGGCCAGCCCGCCTACGCGGTGGGCACGGCGGTCATCGCCATGGCGCGCAAAGCCCATGACCTTCACCGCCAGCACCGGGAACACGCAGGGCATCAGATTGAGGATCAGGCCGCCCAGGAGCGCCCCAAGCAAGGCGGCGGCGAGCGAGGCGGACACGGCCGCTGCGGGCGCGGTGTCGGCGTTGCGCCGCAGGGCTTCTTGCAGCGCCGGCGAGACCGTCGCCACCGGGGCCACGGCGGGCCAGGTGCCGGTCACGGGCAACTCGGTACGCCATCCCGAGCCCTCGCGCGAAGGGTCGGCGACCACCACCGGCAACATCGTCGGGGCCGCACTGCGCTGCGCCGACAGCGGCAATTGCGCGGTCCAGGTCGTGCCTTGCCAGGCCTGTGTCCAGGCGCCAGCGGGTTCGGTGATGGCGGTGGTCTCGGGAAAGATCTCCAGGCTCTTGCCACGCAGCGAGGCGGGCAGCCCCGGGATGGCCACGCGCAGCGTCGTGTCTTGCACCTGAGCGCTGGTGCTACCGGCTACGCGTTCGAGCGGCCGGGGTTGGGCGTCCCATGCGGCCTGAAACACGCCCCCGTGCAGCGCGGTGCTGCCGCGGGTGGGGATGCGCAGGGTGAAGGCACCTTCTTCAGGGATGCACTCCTTGCGACACACCAGCCAGTTGGCCTGCAGCTTGACTTCCAGATCCGAGGCCAGCAGCGAGGGTTTGAACGCGGGTGTGATCGTCAGCGGCACGGGGAGCAGCACCGTGCCTTCGTAGCCGTAATTGGCCAGATTCCCCAGCGGCAACTTGCGCGGCACGGGCCAGCCGATCTCGCCTGCCGTCACCCCTGCGGGCAGGGTCCACGCCAGTGTGGTCGGCAGGCCCGAGTCGCCCGGGTTTTTCCAGTAGGTGTGCCACTGCGGCTGGTGGCGAATCTGCAGCCCCACCCACACCGTCTGCCCCGGCGCCACACCCTGCGGTGCATGCGCCAGCAGCTCGGCGCGCACCCGCTCGGTGGTGACCACGGGGCTGCCTGTGGCCCCTGACGCCCCCGCAGGCAGGGCGACGCCTGCGGCCAGGAAGCCGGCGAAAACTAGGAGCACAGAGGTCATGCGCATGAAGCGGGTGGAATGAGGGTGCCACCCGATGGTACTGAATCGAACCCGGCGGCCAGCGCCTAAGATCGGGGGATGGCCAACTCCCGCTTCTGGTCC
>JBIKUT010000006.1:0-19953 GCA_044347465.1 Ramlibacter sp. | reverse complement strand
CGTCTCGCGCCCGGTGGCACCGCTGCATCCCCATGAAGTGGATTTCGAAACCTTCGTGCAGGGCCAGTCGGCGCAAGCCCAAGCCGCCGCCACGAACCGCGACGACCCCGGCTTCTGGCTGTATTCATCAGGCTCGACTGGCCGCCCCAAGGGCACGGTGCACTCGCATGCCAATCCTTATTGGACGGCCGAACTCTATGGGCGAGCCGTCTTGCAACTGCGCGAAGACGATGTGTGTTTCTCGGCGGCCAAGTTGTTCTTCGCCTATGGCTTGGGCAATGCGCTGACCTTTCCCCTGAGCGTGGGCGCCACCACGATCCTGATGGCCGAACGCCCCACACCGGATGCCACCTTCAAGCGCTGGCGCGGCGAGGTCGGTGGCCTCAAGCCCACGGTCTTTTATGGTGCGCCGACCGGCTTCGCGGGCATGCTGGCCCACCCCCAACTGCCCGCGCGCGAGGCGGTGGCCTTGCGCCTGACCTCCTCGGCCGGCGAGGCCTTGCCGGCCGAACTGGGCGAGCGCTTCAAGCGCCACTTCGGCGTGGACATCGTCGACGGCATCGGCTCCACCGAGATGCTGCACATCTTCCTGTCCAACCGGCCTGAGCGCGTGCGCTATGGCACCACCGGCTGGCCGGTGCCGGGCTACGAGATCGCGCTGCGCGGCGAGGACGGCGGCCCGGTGCCCGATGGCGAGCCGGGCGACCTCTACATCCACGGCGCGAGCGCCGCGATGATGTATTGGGGCAACCGCGCCAAGACCCGCGAGACCTTCCAGGGCGGCTGGACCCAAAGCGGCGACAAGTACGTGCGCAACGAAGATGGCAGCTACACCTACAGCGGCCGCAGCGACGACATGCTCAAGGTCAGCGGCATCTATGTGAGCCCCTTCGAAGTCGAGGCCACGCTGGTGCAGCACCCCGCGGTGCTCGAAGCTGCCGTGATCGGCAAGGAGGACGCCGACGGCCTGACCAAGACCAAGGCCTTCGTGATCCTCAAAGCAGGCGGCCAGGCCGACGAAGCCGAACTCAAGGCTTTCGTGAAAGACCGTCTGGCCCCCTACAAATATCCGCGCTTCATCGAGTTCGTCACCGAACTGCCCAAGACCGCCACCGGCAAGATCCAACGCTTCAAGCTGCGCGAGCTGGAAGCGGGGCGTCGCTGACACGCATGTCTGTGGCGTTTATCGACCTGGACCTGCCTGGCGCGCCGGCGCGGGTACGTATCGAGCACCAGTGGATCGCGCGCGAGCGCCGCGAGGCACCGCTGATGGTGTTCTTGCACGAGGGCCTGGGCTCGGTGGCGATGTGGCGCGACTTCCCTCAGCGCCTATGCGATGCATTGGGCTGCCGCGGGCTGGTCTATTCGCGCCCCGGCTATGGCCGCTCCACGCCACGCGCACAGACGGAGATCTGGGGTCTGGACTTCATGCACCGACAGGCCCAGGAGGTGCTGCCGGCGCTGCTTCGCGCCCTGGACATCGACACCACCACCGAGCCGCCCTGGCTGTTCGGCCACAGCGATGGCGGCTCGATCGCGCTGCTGCATGCCGCCCGCTTTCCTGGGCGGGTGGCGGGCGCGGTGGTGATGGCTCCGCACATCTTCGTGGAGGACATCAGCGTGGCCAGCATCGAGCAGGCCGCACGCGCCTACATGGAAACCGACCTGCGCCAGCGCCTGGCCCGCTACCACGACGATCCCGACTCCGCCTTCTGGGGCTGGAACCGGGCCTGGCTCAGTGCCCCCTTTCGCGCCTGGAACATCGAGACCGAACTGGGCACCATCGGCTGCCCGCTCCTGGCCGTCCAGGGCGTGGACGACGAATACGGCACACTAGCGCAGATCCGCGGCATCGCCCAGCGCGCGCCGCAGACCCAGTTGCTGGAATTGGCCGCCTGCGGTCATTCGCCGCACAAGGACCAGGCCGACGCGCTGATTGCCGCCGTCCACCGCTTTTATTCATCGCAGTATCGATAGGACTTTTGCATGTATCCCAAACTCAGTCTCTACATCGACGGTCAGTTCATCGGCGCCGAAGGCCGCCGCGAACAGGACGTGTACAACCCCGCCACCGGCGAAGTGATCGGCAAGCTGCCGCACGCCACCCGCGAGGACCTGGACCGCGCGCTGGCCGCCGCCGCGCGTGCCTTCGAGAGCTGGAAGAAGACCTCACCGCTGGATCGGGCCAAGGTGCTGCGTCGCGTGGCCGAACTGGCGCGCGAGCGCGCGAATGACATTGGCCGCGGCATCACCCTGGACATGGGCAAGCCCCTGGCCGAGGCGCTGGCCGAAGTGAATTTCTGCGCCGAGCACGCCGAGTGGCACGCCGAAGAATGCCGCCGCATCTACGGGCGTGTGATCCCGGCGCGCCTCGACGGCGTACGCCAGCTGGTGCTGCGCGAGCCGGTGGGCGTATGCGCCGCCTTCTCGCCCTGGAACTTCCCGTTCAACCAGGCGATCCGCAAGATCTCCGCCGCCGTCGGCGCCGGCTGCACCATGATCCTCAAGGGCCCCGAGGAAGCCCCCAGCGCAGTGGTCGCCCTGGCGCAGTTGTTCCACGACGCCGGCCTGCCCCCGGGCGTGCTCAATATCGTCTGGGGCGTGCCGGCCGAAGTGTCCGACCATTTGATCAACAGCCCCATCGTGCGAAAGATCACCTTCACCGGCTCGGTGGGCGTGGGCAAGCTGTTGGCGGCCAAGGCCTCGGCCCTGATGAAGCGCAGCACCATGGAGTTGGGCGGCCACGCGCCGGTGATCATCTGCGACGACGCCGACATCGAGACCGCCGTCAAGCTGCTGGTGCCGCACAAGTTCCGCAATGCGGGCCAGGTGTGCGTGTCACCCACCCGCTTTTATGTGCAGGAAGGCGCCTATGAGCGCTTCGTCGCCGAATTCGTCAAGAAGACCCAGGCCCTGAAGGTGGGCGACGGCCTGCAGGCCGACACCCGCATGGGCCCGCTGGCGCAGGCACGCCGCGTGGGCGCGCTGGCCGGCTTCATCGATGATGCCCGCGAGCGCGGCGCCACCTTGCTGGCCGGTGGCGCGCCGATCCCGGGTTCGGGCGGCAGCTTCTTCGCCCCGACCGTCCTGACCGATCTGCCCGAAGACTCGCGCTTCATGACCGAGGAGCCCTTCGGCCCGGTGGCGGGTATCGTGCGCTTTAAGACCCTGGAGGAGGCGATCCAGCGCTCCAACAGCCTGCCCTTCGGCCTGGCCGCTTACGCCTTCACCACCTCGAGCAAGAACGCGCAGATGATCTCCAGCGGAATCGAAGCGGGCATGGTGTCGATCAACCACATCGGCATCGGGCTGGCCGAGACGCCGTTTGGCGGCATCAAGGACAGCGGCATGGGCAGCGAGGGCGGCTCCGAGACGTTCGACGGCTACCTCAACACCAAGTTCGTGACGCAGCTCAATTGAGCGAGATGACACGCTCAAAGAAAAAGCCCCGGGAGACCGGGGCTTTTTGTTGGGAGCGAGAAAAGCCGATCAGGCCTTCTTGACCCAGGCGTTGCACCAGCCCTTGGTCGCGACCTTCTTGCCAGCGAACAGCGGGCAGCCGCCGGCGGCGTCGGAGGCCTTGCCCTGGAACAGGCCGCAGTTGCCGCAGTTGCTGCCGGCGACAAACTTGGGTTGCTTGGCCTTGTCGACCTTGGTGCCATCGGCCACATAGGCCAGGGCCTTGGCTTGCGGGTCAGTCTCGGCCACCAGAGCCTGGGCGCTGGCTTGCGAGGCAGCGGCCAGCAGGCTGCCGCCGACGGCCACTTGCATCATGAACACGCGGCGGGTCTTGGCGCCTTGGAAGGAATCGAAGCTCATTGAAATCCCCTAAAAAAGAACACAAACGAATCTGAAAACGTGTCGAAGGTAGCCGAAATCAGGCGAAAGGGGAAAGTAGCCCGAATTAATTCGATTAATCTACTCAGTATCTCGGACGCGACGGCCCTAGTCGGGCACCACCGCGGTCACCTCGATCTCCACCTTCGCCCGGTCCTCCACCAGGTCGGCCACCTGCACCAGCGTCATCGCCGGGTAGTGGCGCCCCAGCACCTCCTGATACACCTTGCCCAGCTCGCGCCCGCGGGCCAGGTACTCGCGCTTGTCCTTCACGTACCAGGTCATGCGGGCCATGTGCTGCGGGCCGGCCCCGGCGCAGGCCAGCGTGTCCACGATGTTGCGCAGTGCCTGGCGGCATTGAGCGATGAAATCGTCGGTCTCGAACTGGCACTGCGCGTTCCAGCCGATCATGCCGGCGACAAAGACCATGCGGCCCCGCGCCTCGATGCCGTTGGCGTAGCCCTTGGCGGGCGCCCAGCCCTCGGGTTGCAAGATATTGAACATGGCAAGGGCTCCTGGTCTAGGCCTGCGCCTGCTGGCGCAACTTGAATCTTTGCAGCTTGCCGGTTTCGGTGCGCGGCAAAGCAGCGAGGTACACGATACGACGCGGGTACTTGAAAGGGGCGATGGCCTGCTTGACGTGCTCCTGCAAGGCGCGGGTCATGGCATCGTCACCGGTGTGACCCGGCTTTAGCACCACGAAGGCCTGCACGATCTGCCCGCGCTCCTCGTCGGGCACACCGATCACGCCGCATTCGGCCACCGCCGGATGCTGCAACAAAGCGCTCTCCACCTCAGGACCGGCGATGTTGTAGCCGGCAGAAATGATCATGTCGTCGTTGCGCGCCTGGTAGCGGAAGTAGCCGTCGGCATCCATCACGAAGGTATCGCCGGGCAGGTTCCAGCCGTCCTTGACGTAATCCTGCTGGCGCGGATCGTCCAGGTAGCGGCAGCCCGTGGGCCCGCGCACGGCCAGGCGACCCACAGTGCCCGCAGGGACAGGCTGCATGTTCTCGTCGACGATCTGCGCCTGGTAGCCGGGCACCACCTGACCGATGGCGCCAGCGCGCACCTGGTCGCCCGAGCTGGAGATGTAGATGTGGATCACCTCGGTACCGCCGATGCCGTCGGTCATCTCGATGCCGGTGGCCTGTTTCCACAGCTGGCGCGTGGCGTCGGGCAGGGCCTCGCCGGCCGACACCGGATGGCGCAGGCTCGCAAGATCAAAACCCGACGCCAGGCCCGCCATCTGGCGGTAGAAGGTAGGCGCCGTGTAGCACTGGGTGGCCTTGTAATGGGCAATCGTCTGCAACAGCGTCTCAGGCGTGTGCTTTTCCAGCAAGACCGTGCTGGCGCCATACCGCAGCGGAAAGGCCAGCAGCCCGCCCAAGCCGAAGGTGAAAGCAATCGGCGGCGTGCCGCACACCACATCGTCCTCGCGCATCTTCAGGATATGGCGCGGGAACAGATCGCACATGGCCAGCACATCGCGATGGAAATGCAAGGTGCCTTTGGGCTTTCCGGTGGTGCCGCTGGTAAAGGCGATCAGGCACACGTCGTCGCGGCTGGTCGGGTGCGGCGTCCAGCGACCCGACTGCCCTTGCATGCGCTGCTCCAACCCCTGTGAGTCGTTGCTGCGAAACGCCACGCACTGACGCAAGGCGGGGGCATGGTGCGCATGGCCCGGGGTCATGCAGTGCTGAATTTCTTCCATCAACAGGCTGTCGCACAGCGCGGCACTGACCTGCGCCTTGTCGATGATCTGCGCCAGTTCGGCCGCGCGCAGCAGCGGCATGGTGGGCACCACGACCAGGCCGGCCTGAATGGCGGCCAGAAAGCAGGCCGCCATCATGGGGCTGTTACCCCCGCGCAGGAGCAGGCGGTTGCCCGGCACCAGGCCCATGTCGCGTGTGAGCACCAGGGCGATGCGGTGGACCTGATCCTGCAACTGCGCATAGGTCCAGGAGAAAGGCTGGGGCGTGCCCTCGCCTGCCATCAGGCCGTGCACGCCATGCAGGGCGATGCGCTCGCCCCGACCTTCGCGCACATGGCGATCGAGCAGTTCGACCGCGCAATTGATTAGCTCCGGGTAATTCACCTCGGGCTGATCGAAGACAAACACCGGCCATTGCGCGGGCGGCGGCAGGCGGTCACGGGCGAAGGTGTCGACATGACTGCTGGGGGCCAGGGTCTGATCGCGCATTGCGTCCTCCTTCGCGGCTTCAACCGCGCAAAAGATCCTTGCCGATGATCAATTGCTGCACCTCGGTCGCCCCTTCGTAGATCCGCAGCGCGCGGATCTCGCGGTACAGGGATTCGACGATGCATCCCTTTTTCACGCCCATGCCGCCGTGCATCTGCACCGCCATGTCGATGATCTGCTGCGCGTTCTCAGTAGCCGTCATCTTGGCCATGGCCGCTTCGCGGGTGATGCGCTGGCCCTGATCGCGCAGCCACGCGGCGCGGTAGGTCAGGAGCGTGCCGGCGTCCAGCATCGTAGCCATCTGGGCGATCTTCGATTGCGTGATCTGAAAGTCGGCCAGGCTCTGACCGAACATCGGGCGCGATCGCGCCCAGGCTATCGATTCATGCAGCGCGCGCCGTGCAAAGCCCAGGGCGGCGGCCGCAACCGAGGTACGAAACACATCGAGTGTGGCCATGGCCACCTTGAAGCCTTCGCCAGCCTCACCGATACGCCGGCTGGTCGGAACCTGCACCTTGTCAAATCGCAAGGTGGCCAGGGGATGCGGCGCCACCACGTCGATGCGCTCCTCGATGGTCAGGCCTGGGCTGTCGGCGTCGACGATGAAGGCGGTGATGCCGCGTGCGCCAGGCGCCTCACCGGTGCGTGCAAAGACCACATAGAAGCCGGCGATGCCGCCGTTCGAGATCCAGGTCTTGCGGCCCGTGAGTTCATAGCCCGTGGCGGTGACCGTGGCAGCGCATTGCAGGGCCGCCACATCGGAGCCCGCCTCAGGCTCGCTCAGCGCAAAGGCGGCCAGCGTCTGGCCGCGGACCACACGCGGCAGATAGGTCTTCTTTTGATCGGGCGTGCCGCGCAGGCTGATCGCACCCGAGCCCAGGCCTTGCATGGCGAAGGCGAAATCGGCCAGGCCGCTGTGAAAGGCCAAGGTTTCACGCAACAGACACAGCTGGCGCGTGTCGATGTGATCGGCCGCAGCCCCGTGCGCTGTGCCGGCCACCGCATGCCGCAGCCAGCCGCCCTGCCCCAGCAAGGTCACCAGGCGCAGGCATTCGGCGTCGACGGCATCGCGCGATTCGTCATGCGCTGCATGGGCCAGGTGCTGCAGGCACCAAGCATCAAGGCGTTGCTTGAAATCACGGTGGGCCGGTTCGAAGAAGGGCCAATCGAGTTCGGGCGGTACGGTGCCAACAGCCGCCGAGGCAGTAGTCGACATCGTTCAATCCCCCCCGAACACCGGCGTCTGCTTGGCCACGAAGGCGTGATAGGCGCGGTGAAAGTCGTTGGTGGCCATGCAGATCGCCTGGGCCTGGGCCTCGGCCTCGATGGCTTCGTCCACGCCCATATTCCATTCCTGGTGCAGCATCTTCTTGGTGATACCGTTGGCAAAGGTCGGACCGGCCACCAGTTGCGCGGCCAAGGCCTCGGCCTGCGCCAGCACCTCCTCGGGCGCACACACGCGGTTGTAGAAGCCCCAGCGCTCGGCTTCCTCAGCGGCCAGACCGCGACCCGTGAATAGCAATTCGCTGGCGCGCCCCTGGCCGATGATCCGCGGCAAGATCGCGCAGGCGCCCATATCGCAGCCGGCCAGGCCCACCTTGTTGAACAAGAAATACACCTTGCTGCGGGGGGTGCCATAGCGGATGTCGGAGGCCATGGCCAGGATGGCACCGGCACCAGCGCACACGCCGTCCACGGCGGCCACGATCGGCTGCGGGCAGGCGCGCATGGCCTTGACCAGATCACCGGTCATGCGGGTGAAGGCCAAGAGGCCCGGCATGTCCCACTGGGTTAGGGGCCCAATGATTTCGTGTACGTCACCCCCGGAGCAGAAGTTGCCTCCGGCGCCCGTGATCACCACCGCGTGCACGTCGGGCGCATGGACCAGGGCGCGAAAGAAATCGCGCAGTTCCGCGTAAGAGTCAAAGGACAGCGGGTTCTTGCGCTCAGGTCGGTTCAGGGTGACGGTGGCCACGCCCTGTTGCACCTGCAGCAGGAAGTGTTCGGGGCGGTAGTGCGCCATCGGCTGGTCATGACGCGGCAAAGCATGGGACTGGCCCGGAAGGTAGCGGGGGGCGTTCATGGCGTCTCCTGGGGTTGTGGGGGTAGGGTGGCCAAGCCACCCTTGAGCGTGCCAAGCAGGCGGTACAACTGGTCTTGCTGGCGATCGCTCAGGGGCGACAGCAGATCGACGATCCAGGCTTCATGTTCGCGCGCCATGACGGCGAACACACGTCGGCCGGCGGGAGTGAGGCGCACTTTGAAGGCGCGGCGGTCTTCCACGTCGGTCTGGCGCTGCACCAGTTGCTCGCTCTCCAATTGGGCGACGATGGCGGTGACGTTGCCGCCAGTGACCAACATACGCCGCGACAGCGCACTCATGGTCAGGCCCTGAGGCTCGCGTTCGAGCTGGGCCATCAGATCAAAGCGAGGTAGGGTCAGGCCAAACTGCTCGCGCAGGCGCTGGCGGATGGTGTCCTCGATGCGCGTGGTGCAAGACAGCAGGCGCAGCCACAGTCGTAAGGAGTCGTGGTGGTCGGCGCGGGCGCGCACCTCCATGTCGGTGGCAGCGGGCGTGCAGGCGGAGGGAGTGGACACGGGCATGACGCTCAGTCGCCTCGGCCGGCGCTCTGCATCGCACGCTCGCGGGCAAACCCCGCCTCGAGCTGCGGCTTGGCCGATTGATAGGGCTTGGGCCAAGCCAGACCGGCGTAGCCGATACGCGCGGCCTCTTGCAGCGTCCAGGCCGGGTTGGCCAAGTGCGGGCGAGCCACCGCGCACAAGTCGGCACGGCCGGCGGCGATCACGCTGTTCACATGGTCGGCTTCGCTGATCGCACCCACGGCGATCGTGGCAATACCGGCCTCCTGGCGCACGCGGTCGGCGAACGGGGTCTGGTACATGCGGCCATACACCGGCTTCTGGTGCGGGCTCACCTGGCCCGAGGAGCAATCGATCATGTCAGCGCCCGCGGCCTTGAAGGCGCGGGCAATGTCCACCGCATCGGCGGGCGTGATGCCGCCCTCGACCCAGTCGTGGGCCGAGATACGCACGGAGATCGGCAGGTGCTGCGGCCAAACCGCACGCACCGCGTGGAAGACCTCCAGTGGATAGCGCAGGCGATGGGTGAGGCTACCGCCGTAGTCGTCGCTGCGGCGGTTGGTCAGGGGCGAGATGAAGGACGACAGCAGGTAGCCGTGCGCGCAATGCAGCTCGAGCCAGTCGAAGCCCGCCTGCGCGGCGCGGCGCGCCGCATGCACGAAATCATTCTTAACGGCGTCCATGTCGCTGCAGTCCATGGCGCGCGGAACCGGGCCATCGTCCAGGTAGGGCACGGCGGACGCGGCGATCAGGGGCCAGTTGCCCTCGGGGAGGGGCTGGTCCATGCCCCCGCCTTGCCAGGGGGTGCAAGTGGAGGCCTTGGGTCCGGCATGGCCGATCTGCATGGCCATCTTGGCGTCGCTGTTCGCATGCGCCCAATCGACGATGCGTTTCCAATCCTGCATCTGATCGTCGTTCCACAGGCCGGGGCAGCCCGGTGTGATGCGGCCTTCGGGGCTGACGCAGCTCATTTCCGCGAAGACCAAGGCGGCACCGCCCATCGCACGTGCGCCCAGATGCACCAGGTGGTAGTCGCCCACCCGGCCGTCTTGCGCCATGTACTGGGCCATCGGCGAGACCACCACGCGATTCTTCAGGATGACCGAGCGCAGGGTGTAAGGCGTGAACATGGGCGGGCGAGTGCCCTTTTGGCCCGCGCGCTCGGCGAACCAGGATTCGTAGCCTTCGAGCCAACCCTTGTCTCGCAGGCGCAGGTTCTCGTGGCTGATACGCTGGCTGCGCGTGAGCATGGAGTACATGAACTGCTCGGGCTCGAGCGGGTCGCAATAGCGATCGCCGCAGACCTCGAACCATTCCATGGCGTTCCAGGCGGCGTTCTGCAGGCGGATCACGTCGATGGCGCGCACCTTCTGATAGCGCTGCAGAACTTCGGGAATGCGATCGACCGTGTCGCCCATGTCCGTGAACTGGCTGACCAGCTCGATCGCATCCTCCAGGGCCAGCTTGGTGCCCGAGCCAATCGCGAAGTGGGCCGTGTGCACCGCATCCCCCATCAGCACCACATGGCTGTTGCCATTGAAATGCGACCACTGTTCGCACTTCACCCGCTGAAAATTGAGCCACGCCGAGCCGCGCAGGTGACGCGCATTGGTCATGAGCTTTTCGCCGCGCAGGTTGGCAGCGAAGAGTTTTTCACAAAAGGCGATGGAGGCCTCTTGGTCGGCCTGGTCCAGGCCGTGGGCCTTCCAGACCGACTCGGGGCATTCGACGATGAAGGTGGACGTCTGCTCGTCGAACTTATAGACGTGGGCCTGAAACCAGCCGTGTTCGGTCTTCTCGAAGAGGAAGGTAAAGGCGTCGTACAGGCGCTTCGTTCCCAGCCAGATAAAGCGATTGGGGCGGGTGACGAGATCGGGCTTGAACACAGAGGCCAGACGCTGGCGCACCTTGGAGTTCACGCCATCGCTGGCGATGATCAGGTCGGCATCGGGAAAATCCAGGTCGGAGTCGGCATCCTGCTCAAACAGCAGCTTCACGCCCAGCGCTTCGCAACGCGCCTGCAGGATATTGAGCAGCTTCTTGCGGCCGATGCCCACAAAGCCGTGGCCACCCGAGCGAATCACACGGCCCTTGAAATGCAGCTCGATGTCGTCCCAGTGGTTGAAGGCCTGCTGCACCTCGGCGGCGGTCTGCGGATCCCACTGGCGCATGCGCTCCATGGTCTGGTCAGAAAAGACCACACCCCAGCCGAAGGTGTCGTAGGGCTTGTTGCGCTCCACGACTGTGATGTCGTGGTGGGCACCGAGCTTCTTCATTAAGAGCGCGAAGTACAGACCCGAGGGCCCACCGCCGATGCAAACGATCTTCATGAGGGAGCTTCCAGTCTGAGAAGCGAAATTGGTGAGAAGCGAAATTGGGAGAGGCGAAATACTTCAAGCCTAAAGCAATTCTCCCATCGGCTGAAGGTGTAGGCCTAAGGGCAAACCCGCAATCACTGCCAATCTTGACTTAATTCACCCAATCGTTAACTATTGCGCCGTGCCGACTCCCAAGACCGCCCCCCGTCAAACGCGCCCGAGCCCGCCCGCGTCGCACGAAAAGCAGCGCGACGCCGACCGCTCGCAGGCCGCCATCCTGGCCGCCGCCACCCAGGAATTCGCGCAGCACGGCCTCAGCGGCGCACGCATGGACACGATCGCCGAAAAGGCGCAGTTAAACAAGCGCCTGATCTATTACTACTTTCAAGACAAAGACCAGTTGTTTCAGGCGGTTCTGGAGCAGTCCTACCGCCAGATCCGGGAAGAAGAAAGAGCCCTGAACCTCGAGGCCCTGGAGCCCGCCGCCGCCATGCGTGCGCTGGTGGAATTCACCTGGAATTACTACATCGCCCACCCGGAATTCCTCACGCTGCTCAATAGCGCCAACCTGCACCGCGCGCGCCATCTGCAAAACTCCCAGCGGGCCCGCGCCATGAACTCGCCCTTGATTGACCTGCTCGCCGACATCCTGGAGCGAGGGCGCAAGGCAGGCCAGTTTCGCGGCGGCATCGACCCCTTGCAGCTGTATGTGTCGATCGCTGGATTGGCCTACTTTTATCTGTCGAACAACCCCACCCTGTCGGCCATCTTCGGCCGCGACCTGATGTCGCCCAAGGCGCGCAGCGAACGCCTGTCCCACATGGGCGATGTGATCCTAGGGTATGTCCTGAGAAGCTAGGGCGCGCGCGGCGTTGACACGCCCGGACCCCTTCTTAGAATTCACCATACAGTTAATTAGAGCGGCGAATCCATCCCAATAGATGCAGCCGCCACGACTGCATCCCAGACCACAACCGAGGAGACCTCTGTGCCCATTCCGTTTCACCGCCGCCACGTCATCACCGCCCTGCTCGCCTCGCTGGCCTGTGCCAGCGGCTATGCCCAAGCCCAATGGAAGCCCAATAAGCCCATCACGCTGATCGTGCCCTGGGCGCCGGGTGGCTCGACCGACCAGGTCACCCGCGTGTCCGCCGCCGAATTGGAAAAGCATCTGGGCCAGAAGATCGTGATCCAGAACCAGCCGGGCGCCTCCGGCTCGGTCGGTACCAAAAACGCGATGCAGTTCCCGCCTGACGGCTACACCTGGACGGCCGGCGCCGCCAAGGACCTGGGCACCTACCGGGTCTTGGGCATGGTCGAGACCTCCATCTCCGACTGGAACGTCTACGTCAACGTGGCGCACGTTGCCGTGGTCGGCGTAAACGCGGATACCCCCTACAAGACCATGACCGAGCTGCTGGCCGCCATGAAGGCGCGCCCGGGCGCGATCTCGGTGGCCACCGCCGGCGTCAACTCCAGTGGCCATTCGGCCATCGAAGCCCTGGCACGCGCCGCGGGCGTCACCTACAAGCACGTGACCTATGACGGCGGCGCGCCGGCGGCTGTGGCCGCCGCTTCCGGCGAGGCCAACCTCACCACGCAGCTGGCCGCCGAACAGACCGACATGATCCGCGCCAAGAAGATCCGCCCGCTGGCTGTAGTCAGCGACAAGCCACTGGAGATCGAGGGCTTCGGTACGGTGCCGCCGCTGTCGCAGTTCATCCCCGGCTTCAAGGATCCGATCAACTACTTCGGCATCTTCGTGCCCAAGGCCGTGCCCGCCGAGGTCAAGGCGACGTTGGATCGCATCTGGGCCACCGAAATGACCAAGAGCACCGCGCTGCGCACCTATGCGCAATCGCGTGGCGCGATGTTCGCCCCGATGTCCGGCGACGAAGCGCAAAAGGCGGTGATGCCGGCGATCCAGTCGTATGCCTGGACGCAACATGCCGCCGGGAAGGCCAAGGTCTCGCCCGACACCGTCGGCATTCCCAAGCCCTGACCCGCGCGCCATGAGCCAAGCGTCTGGCAGCCGCACCGACCTCTGGGGCGGTGCGGCTTGGGTGGGTCTGGGGTCAGCCATCCTGGTGGAGTCGCTGCGCATGGACCGCTTCGAGTCCATGGGAGCGACCGTCTACACCTACCCAGGCTTCGTGCCCGGCATGATCGGTGCGGTGGTGGCGCTGCTCGGTTTGGTGCTGATGGCACGGGGCTGGCTCGCTCGGGCCCAGGCCCCCGAAAGCGAACCGGTGATGCCGGCCCGTGTCGCCATCGCCCTTCTGCTGTCGCTGGCCTTCTGTCTGGTCCTGCTCTCGCGCGCGCACTTCGTGCTGGCCACTGCGCTGTTCGTCGCGACTTTCACCTTCCTGTTCGCCGATCCCGCGCAGCCACGCGCACGGCGCCTGCGCGTGGCGGGGCTCAGCGGTGCGATCACGGCGGTGGTGGTGTTTTACGTGTTTCAGGAAATCTTCCTGGTACGTCTCCCCTAGCGCGCACGCCCTGAGGCCTCCACATGCTTGAAGGATTGCTGGGCCTGGCCCAATCGATTGCCGGCTTCGCCACGCCAGAAATCATCTTCTACGCGCTGCTCTCCTGCCTGGTGGGCGTGATCATGGGCGCGCTTCCCGGGCTGACGGCCACGATGGCGCTGGCCCTCATGACGACGCTGACGCTCAAGCTGCCGCCGAACCAGGCGCTCCTGATCTTGATCTGCACCTATGTCGGCGCGATCTATGGCGGATCGCGATCGGCCATCTTGCTCAATATCCCCGGCACGCCGGCGTCTGCCGCGTCATGCCTGGACGGCTACGCGCTGGCACGCCAGGGCCTGGCCGGGCGGGCCATGGGCATTGCCACCACCGGCTCGGTCATGGGCACCTTGATCGGTATGTTTTTTCTGGCGGCCTTCACGCCGGTGCTCGGTGGCATGGCCCTGAAGTTCGGGGCCTACGAGTTTTTCTGGCTGGCGCTCTTTGGCGTGATCATCGCGGGCACCCTCACCGGCAACGATCCGCTCAAAGGCTGGATCGCCGGTATCGCGGGCCTGTTCATCGCCGGCATCGGGCAGGAGCCCCAGTACGGCTTCGAGCGGTTTTCCTACGGCGTGCGTGACCTCGCCGGGGGCATTTCACTGGTGCCCGCGCTGGTGGGCGCTTTTGGCTTCGCCGAACTCCTGACCGCCATCCGCGAGCGCCAGGCGCCCGTGAAGATCAGCGCCTTCGACACCGTGATTCCGCGCCTGCGCGATGTCTTCCAGTACTGGCGCACCATCCTGCGCTCGGGCCTGATCGGCACAGCGGTGGGCATCGTACCGGGTGTCGGCGAGGATGTCGCAGCCTGGTCCTCCTATGCCGCCGCCAAGCGCGCCAGCAAGGAAAAAGAGCTGTACGGAAAGGGCTCGGTCGAGGGTCTGATGGCGGCCGAGACCGGCGACAACGCCTGCGTGCCCGGTGCGGTGATCCCCGTGCTGACGCTGGCGATTCCCGGGTCTGCGCCAGCCGCCGTACTCATGGCGGCCATGATCATCCACGGCATCAAGCCGGGGCCGATGATCATGATTGAGAACCCCCGCTTCGTGTACGACGTGGTGGCCATGATGCTGTTCGCCACCATCGGCATCCTGATCTACGGCCTGGTGCTGACCAAGGCGCTGGTGCAGGTGCTGCGCGTTCCCCAGCATGTGCTGGTGCCAATCATCTTCGTGCTGTGTGCGGTGGGCAGCTTCGCGATCGCAGGACGCATGTTCGACGTGTATGTGATGCTGGTCTTCGGCATCCTGGGTTACTTCCTGCGGCACTTCGGCTATCCCATGGCGCCGCTGGTGCTGGGCATCGTGCTGGGCGATCTGTTGGAGAAGAATCTGCGGCGCGCCCTGATCCTGTCCGACGGGGATCTCACGCCCTTCTTCACCCGTCCGATTTCTGCGGTGGTGGCGGCGATGATCTTCGGCACCATCGGCTGGAAGCTGTGGAGCCTGCACAAGTCCAGGCAGGCAACGTCGGCGGCCGCATGAAGCTGGCCCTGTGCAACGAAGTCCTGCGCCATCTGCCCTTGGACGCGCAGTGCGCGCTGGCGGCGCAACTGGGTTACCAGGGGCTCGAGATCGCGCCCTTCACCCTGTTCCAAGACCCGACTGAACTGAACGAGCGCCTGGCAGCACGCACGCAGGCCTGCGCCCATGCGCAGGGCCTGCACATTCCCAGCCTGCACTGGCTGCTCGTGAAGCCCGAGGGCCTGTCCATGGTCAGCCCCGATGACCGGGTGCGTCAGGCGACGCTGGACTGGATCCGACGGCTGATCGCTTTCGCGCAGCGTTGTGGCGCCCGAGTTCTGGTGCATGGCTCGCCCGCGCAGCGCAACCCGCTGCCCGGTCAGAGCCTGGATGATGCCCGCCAACGCCTCGAAGACAGCCTGCGGCAGATCGCGCCCTGGGCCGCACAGGCGGGCGTGACCTATTGCCTGGAGCCGCTGTCTCGCGCCGAAACCGTGCTGGTGAACACCGTGCAAGAGGCGGCCGACCTGGTGGGCCGCATCGACTCGCCGGCGCTACGCACCATGCTCGATGCCAGTGCCGCAGCGCAAACCGAATCCGAGCCGATCGCACAGGTGCTCGCGCGCCACCTGGACGCAGGCGACATCGCCCACGTGCAAGTGAACGACCGCAACCGCCGTGGCCCCGGGCAAGGCGACACCGACCTGCTTCCGCTGGTGCGGGTGCTGCGCGAACGCGGCTACGACGGGTGGGTGGCGGTCGAGCCCTTTGAATACATTCCCGACGGCGCCACGACGGCGGCCTTTGCAGCCGGCCATATGCAGGCCTTGTGGAGGGCCACCGCATGAGTCGCCGCGCGCCCATCGCCTTCACCGTGCGCGCGATCACGGCCTACCAGCGGCCGGTCACGCTGCGCATGCCCTTTCGCTTTGGCGCCGCCACGGTCACTGCCTGCCCGCAGGCCTTTGTGCGGGTGCGCGTGCAGATCGAGGGCCGCGAGGTCGAAGGCGCGAGCGCCGAGCTGATGGTGCCCAAGTGGTTCGACAAGTCGCCCGCGCTCACCCACGAAGACAACTTCGCGCAGCTGCGTCGAGCCGTGAGCGCCGCACGCACCGCCTATCTCGCCTCACCGTCGTCCGCCAGTGCCTATGCCCTGTCATCAGGCGCCGGTGCACAGGCCATCACGAACGAGGTGGCACAAGGCCTGCCACGCCTGGCCGCCCAGTTCGGCCCAGCCCTGATCGACAAGGCCATCGCCGACGCCGTGCTGCGCGCACAAGGTCTGGACTGGGTCAGCGGCGTGCAGGCGGGTCTGCTGGGCGATCCCTGGTCGGCGCACCTGCGCCTGCTGCGCCCTGACAGCGTCTGGCTGCGGCACACCGTCGGACTGGCCGACCGCCTGGAG
Source organism: Ramlibacter sp. (assembly GCA_044347465.1). Lineage (GTDB taxonomy): Bacteria > Pseudomonadota > Gammaproteobacteria > Burkholderiales > Burkholderiaceae_C > Ramlibacter. The sequence continues at coordinate 3,598 of JBIKUT010000006.1, read as the reverse complement.
GCCGACGATGCCGGAGCCGACCCCGACGACGGCCTGCCCGCCACCTTGCAAGACGCCATCGCCTTCTACGGTCTGTGCTATTTCAAGCTCAAGTTGTGCGGCCAGCCCGAGGCCGATGTGGCGCGCCTCTCCCGCATCGAGCGCCTGCTGGCCCGCGTCGGCGATTACCGCGTCACGCTCGATGGCAACGAAACCTATGCCGACGTGGCGCAGATCGAGGCCCTGTTCGACAACCTGGCCCGCCACCCCGCCACCGCACGCCTGGTGCAACGCACCCTGCTGCTGGAGCAACCCTTGCCCCGCCACCTGGCCTTGCAGCAATCGCTGGTGGGCGCGCGCATCCCGGTGCCGGTGATCCTGGACGAATCCGACGACGACGAATCCGTGCTACCCCTGGGCCTGGCCCAGGGCTATCGCGGCATCTCCAGCAAGGCCTGCAAAGGCATCTACCGATCGCTGGCGCATGCGGCGCGTCTGCGTACGCGCCCCGGTCACTTGCTCTCCGGCGAAGACCTGACCTGTCAGGCCGGCCTGGCCGTGCAGCAGGACACCCTGTTGGCCGCCAGCCTGGGCGTTACCCACATCGAGCGCAATGGCCACCACTATGTGCGGGGTTTCGGCACCGCCAGCGTGGCCGAGACACAAGATTTTCTGAGTGCCCATCGCGGGCTTTACCAGCCCGACCCGCAAGGCGTGCGACTTCGCATCCAGTACGGACGCCTGGATCTCTCCAGCCTGCACCAACCGGGGTTCGCGCATAGCGCCACGCCCCACTGGGACACGCTGGAACCCTTTACCGAATGAGGCGCACCGCGCCCGCACATCTCCCAGGAGGAAACAAGCCATGACCACACAACGACTCGGACTCATCATGCACGGCGTCACCGGCCGCATGGGAATGAACCAGCACCTGATTCGCTCCATCGTGGCACTGCGCAAGGAAGGTGGCGTAAAGCTGTCCAACGGCACGCGCGTCATGCCCGACCCGATCCTCATTGGACGCGACGGCCCCAAGATCGAGGCCCTGGCCCGCGCACATGGCATCGAGCGTTTTGGCACCAACCTGGATGCGGCACTCGCCAACAAAGACGACACCGTCTTTTTTGATGCGGGCACGACCCAGATGCGCCCGACGCTTTTGGCCAAGGCCATCCGCGCGGGCAAGCACGTGTACTGCGAAAAGCCCATCGCGACCAACCTGAATGAAGCGGTGGAGATTGCACGTCTGGCGCAGTCCTCGGGCCTCAAGCACGGGGCCGTGCAAGACAAGCTCTTTTTGCCGGGTCTGCGCAAGCTGGACATGCTGCGACGCGCGGGCTTCTTCGGCAAGATGCTCAGTGTGCGCATCGAGTTCGGCTACTGGGTGTTCGAGGGCGATCTGCAACCGATCCAGCGCCCCTCCTGGAACTACCGCAGCGAAGACGGCGGCGGCATCATCCTGGACATGATCTGCCACTGGCGCTATGTGCTGGACAACCTGTTCGGCCAGGTGCAGTCCATCAGCTGTATCGGCGCCACCCACATCCCCCAGCGCTGGGACGAGGCCGGCAAGCCCTACACCGCCACCGCCGACGATGCCTCCTACGCCACCCTCGAACTCAAGGGCCACCAGGGCGAGCGCGTGATCGCGCAGGTCAATAGCTCCTGGACCACCCGCGTGCGCCGCGACGACCTGGTCACCTTCCATGTCGATGGCACGCACGGCTCCGCGGTCGCAGGCCTGACCGATTGCCGTGCGCAAAGTCGCGTCAACACGCCGCGTCCGGTATGGAACCCCGATGTGCGCCAGACCATGAGCTTCATGGACCAATGGCAGGACGTGCCCGACACCGAGACCTACGACAACGGCTTCAAGATCCAGTGGGAGCATTTCATCCGCCACGTGGTGGAAGACGCGCCTTATCGCTGGACACTGCCCGAGGGCGCCAAGGGCGTGCAGCTGGTCGAGGCGGCGCTGCAAAGCTGGAAAGAGCGGCGCTGGGTCGACGTGCCCCAGATCGCGCTGTAAGGGGACGCACATGACGCGCCTGACGTTGGTCAATGACCAGGGGCAACTGGCCCCCTACACCCTGCAAGGCCAGGTGCTGCCCCCGCCCGCCCAGGGCGTGGCGTTCAACCGCATCGCTTATTCGGCCGCCCACGTGGTGGCCGATCCGCGCGCCGCCATCGACCCCTGGCTGCAATGCGCCATCGACTGGGACGCCACGGTGGCCTACCGCCAGCGCCTGTGGTCACTGGGCCTGGGCGTGGCCGAGGCCATGGACACCGCGCAGCGTGGTATGGGCTTGGACTGGCCCACGTCGCTGGAATTGATCCGCCGATCGCTGGACGCCGCCCAATCGTTCCCTGGTGCACGCATCGCCAGCGGGTGTGGAACCGACCACCTGGACATCGACGCGGTGCGCTCGATCGACGACGTGATCCGCGGCTACGAAGAACAAATGGCCGCCATCGAAGCCCTGGGCGGCCGCCTGATCCTGATGGCCAGCCGAGCGCTCGCCCGCGTGGCGAAATCGCCCGCCGATTACGAGAAGGTCTATGACCGCGTGCTGCGCCAGGCGCGCCAGCCGGTGATCATTCACTGGCTCGGTGACATGTTCGACCCCGCACTGGCCGGCTACTGGGGTTCGCGCGACGCCGATGCGGCGATGGACACGGCGGTGGGCATCATCCGCGCACATGCGGCCAAGGTCGATGGCGTGAAGATCTCGCTCCTGGACAAGGACAAGGAAATCGCGATGCGCCGACGCCTGCCGGCTGGCGTGCGCATGTACACCGGCGACGACTTCAACTACGCCGAATTGATCGAGGGTGACGGCGCAGGCACCGAGGACGTGCATGGCAAGAGCGACGCGCTTCTGGGCATCTTCGATGCCATCGCGCCGGCGGCCAGCGCGGCGCTGGGCGCTCTGGCCCAGGGCGACACGAAAAAGTTCCACGACATCCTGGGGCCAACCGTGCCGCTCTCGCGCCACATCTTTCGCGCGCCCACCCGGTTCTACAAAACCGGCGTGGTCTTCATGGCCTGGCTCAATGGCCACCAGAGCCACTTCAGCATGGTGGGCGGCCAACACAGCACGCGCAGCCTGCCGCACCTGTGCGAGATCTTCCGGCTCGCGGATCAGGCCCACTTGCTGGAACAACCCGATCTGGCCACGCACCGCATGCAGACCCTGCTGGCGGTGCATGGCGTGAGCTGACCATGCGTGACTTCACCGACGACATCCAGTGGCTGTCGATCAACACCGCCACGGTGCGCAAGCAGTGGACGCTCGATCAGATCATCGAGGGCTGTGCGCGGCGCGGCATCCGGGCGATCAGCCCCTGGCGCGACCAGGTGGCCGCCATCGGGCTGGACACCACGGCACGCCTGTTGAAAGAAACCGGCATCGGCCTCAGTGGCTATTGCCGGGGCGGCTTCTTTCCAGCCAGCACCGCGCAAGGCCTGCGCGACGCACTGGACGACAACCGGCGCGCCATCGACGAAGCCAAGACCTTGAACGCGCCGTGCACCGTACTCGTGGTGGGCGCGCTACCCGGCGCGCTGGCAGGGAAGGCCGAATACAAGGACATCAGCCTGGCGCGCAGCCAGGTGCAG
>JBIKUT010000005.1:0-19971 GCA_044347465.1 Ramlibacter sp. | reverse complement strand
TCTGGCCGAACTGCTTGCGGTCGTGGATGTAGGGCACCACGTTGTCCATCACCGCTTGCATGATGCCGATCGGCCCGGCGGCCAGCACCGCGCGCTCGTAGTCCAGCCCTGACATCAGCACCTTGGCGCCGCCATTGACTGCGCCCAGCACGTTGGCCGCAGGCACCTCGACGTTCTGGAACACCAGCTCGCCGGTGTGGCTGCCTCGCATACCGAGCTTGTCCAGCTTTTGCGCGATAGAAAAACCCTTCATGCCCTTTTCGATCAGAAAGGCCGTGACACCGCGCGCGCCCAGCTCGGGTTCGGTCTTGGCATAGACCACCAGGGTGTCGGCGTCGGGGCCGTTGGTGATCCACATCTTGTTGCCATTGAGGACGTAGTAGCCACCCTTGTCTTCGGCTTTGAGCTTCATGGAGATCACGTCCGAGCCTGCGCCCGGCTCGCTCATGGCGAGGGCCCCGACATGCTCGCCCGAGATCAGCTTAGGCAGGTACTTGTCTTTCTGGGCGGCGGTGCCATTGCGCTTGATCTGGTTGACGCACAGATTGGAGTGCGCGCCATACGACAGACCCACCGAGGCCGAGGCGCGCGAGATCTCCTCCATCGCGATCATGTGGGCCAGGTAGCCCATATTGGCGCCGCCATATTCCTCGGACACCGTGATGCCTAGCACCCCCAGATCGCCCATCTTGCGCCACAGGTCCATGGGGAACTGGTCGCTGTGGTCGATCTCGGCGGCGCGCGGCGCGATCTCGGTCTGCGCGAAATCCCGCACCGCGTCACGCAGCGCGTCGATGTCCTCTCCGAGCTGGAAGTTCAGGCCTGGCAGGTTCATGCGTTTCTCTCCCTGGATCAATGAATCGGTCAGTGCCGGATGCCTTCGCGCCCGGTCACGGTCATGAGGGTGGCCACCAGCGTGGCGATGAGTTTTTCGCCGCCCTGGGCGTCGATGGCCCAGGCCTGGCCTTCGGTGAAGGTGACGGTGCGGCCCGGTTTGAGCACCTGGCCGACCATGCGAAAACGCTGACCCTCGGCCGGCGCCATCAGATTGATTTTGAATTCGATGGTGAGCACGCCGGCATCGGCCGGCATGAGCGTCGCAGCGGCGTAGCCGCAGGCGGAATCGAGCGCGGTGGCCACCATGCCGGCGTGCAAGAAGCCATGTTGCTGCGTCAGGCGCGTGGAAAAAGGCAAGCCAATCACCACCCGACCCGCCTCGACCGACTCGAGCGCCGCGCCGATGGTGTCCATGGCCGCCTGGCGCCCGAAGCTGGCGCGCACGCGCGGGGCGAACTCAGGATCACGGGGCTCGAAGGCGGGCGGCATGGGGCGGTCCGTTCAACAAAGACAAAGGCCGGGGATTGACGTTTACGTAAACGTCAATTATGCCGCGACGGCCTTGCGCCGGGGTGACTTGGCCGCGCGCGTGAGCAGGGCGCGGGCTTCGCGCTCGTGCACCTTGACCTCTTCGAGGTTGGCCTCGAGATCGGCCATCTGCTCCTCGAGCTGGCGCCGGTGCAGGGCCAGCACGTCCAGGAACTTACGCAGTTGCGGCCCGGTGTCGCGCGGGCTGTCGTACATGTCGATGATCTCGCGCGCCTCCGACAGCGACAGCCCCAGGCGCTTGGCGCGTAGCGTGAGCTTCAGGCGGGTGCGGTCGCGGGCGCTGTAGGTGCGGTTGCGGCCACCTGGGCCGGTGCGCTGGGGCTGCAGCAGGCCCATGTCTTCGTAAAAGCGCATGGCGCGCGTGGTGAGGTCGAATTCCTTGGCCAGGTCGCTGATGGAATAGGTCTGGGTAGCCATGACAGTGCGGTGATCGAAGAGGGCACGCAGGCGGCGGGTGTGCTGGCTGCGACAGGGCGGACGACCCCCCTTGCCTACAATGCGCCATTACATCTGACGTTTACGTCAACGTCAACGCCATGAACCCCTCCGAGCTCCAGCTCCACTACCCCCTGGGCGACCAGCTGCCCGCCGCCGGCGCCACCCTCGAAGTCGCACCGGGCGTACGCTGGATTCGCATGGGCCTGCCGTTTGCGTTGGACCACATCAACCTGTGGCTGCTGCGGGACACGCTCGACGGCCGCGAGGGCTGGACGGTGGTGGACTGCTGCGTCACGCGCGACGAGTCCAAGGCCCAGTGGGAGCAGATCTTCGCGACGCAGTTGGAGGGCCTGCCGGTGCTGCGCGTGATCGTGACGCACATGCACCCCGACCACATCGGACTGGCGAGCTGGCTGTGCCAGCGCTGGAGCACCCCCGAACATGACTGCCGCCTGTGGATCAGTGCCACCGACTACTACATGGCCCGCATCAATTCGCAAGGCGAGACGAGCTTTGGCGGCGCCGGGGCGGCGCGCTTCTTCGCCTCGCATGGACTGACCGATCCCGACTCACTGGCCAAGGTGCGTGCCCGCACGGGCTATTACGCCTCCATGGTGCCGGCGGTGCCCGATCATTTCCGGCGGCTGTTGGACGGCGAGACCCTCGTCATCGGCGGACATGACTGGCACTGCATCAGCGGCTACGGCCATGCCCCCGAGCACATCGCCTTGCATGCGCAATCCCTGGGCGTATTGATTGCGGGTGACATGGTGCTGCCACGGATTTCGACCAACGTCAGCGTGCACGATGTCGAGCCCGAGGCCGACCCGCTAGCGGCCTTCCTGGCCTCGATTGACAAGCTGCGCGCGCTGCCCCCCGACACGCTGGTGCTGCCCTCGCACGGCAAGCCCTTCACCGGCCTGCACCAGAGGATAGAGCAGTTGCATGCGCACCACCGCGACCGGCTGGCCGAGGTGCTGGCCGCCTGCACCGAGAAGCCGGGTTCAGCGGCCGACATGCTGCCGGTGTTGTTCAAGCGCACCCTGGACCTGCACCAGACCACCTTCGCCATGGGTGAGGCGGTGGCCCACCTGCACACGCTGTGGCACGCGGGGCAGCTTGCGCGCACGCAAGACGCGCAAGGGGTCTGGCGCTTTAGCCCCGCCTAGCCGGCCTTGCGCCGAAACAGCCCCAGAAGGTGACGGGCGACGGTGGCGGGCGAGTCGCGGCCGCTTTGGTACCACATGAGGGCCCCATTGAGCGCGCCAAGCAAGCCCAGCCGGAAGTAGCGGCGCTTGACGCCATCGGGCAGTTCCACCGCATCGGTCAGCCGGGAAAAAACCTTCTCATAGCGATCACGCTCCGCGACCAGGGCCATGCGCAGGTGGTCGGTGTAGGTGCTAGACCAGTCGGCGAGCACGGTGGCGGCGGGGCTCTCGCGCCGCAACAGGGCTTCCAGATGCGCCACGCAGGCGGCCTCCAGACGCTGCCAAGGGTCGGTCAGTGGCGCGACCGCTTTCTCCACATCGGCGATGAAGCGGTCCACCCCGGCGGCATACACCGCGATGAACAACTCCTCTTTCGATCCGAAGTGGTGGTAGAGGGACCCGTGAAGAATGCCGAAGGCCGCCGAGATGTCGCGCATCGAGGTCTTGGTGTAGCCGCGTTCTCCGAACAGGCGAGAGGCTTTTTCGATGAGTTCGGCTCGGCGATCCGGCGCGATTGCGGCGCTAGCGGCCTTCGGAGGCGGGTGCGCGCGGCTTCGGCCAGTGGCGCGTTCGCGTACAGGCGACTCGGCGGTGGATTTTTTCATGGCGTGTTCAGGCGGTGAGGGCTCAGGCCTTGTTCCAGTAGGGCTCGCGCAGAATGCGCTTGAGAACTTTGCCCAGGGCATTGCGCGGAAATTCGTCGCGCATCTCGATGGCAGACAGGCGCTGGTGCTTGGCCAATCGCTCATTGCACCACAGCACCATGGCGTCCGGATCGAAGGCCGCGCCCGGCTTGAGGATCACCAGGCCCAGCGGCGATTCGCCCCAGCGCGCATGCGGCACGCCGATCACCGTGGCATCCAGAACATCAGGGTGCCCGCCCAGCACCTCTTCGAGGTCCGCGGGGAAGATGTTGAAGCCGCCGGAGATGATCATGTCCTTCTTGCGGTCCACCAGGATCAAGTAGCCATCCTCATCCTGCCGGCCGATGTCGCCGGAGCGAATGAAGCTACGACCGCGCTCGTCGCGCCAGATCAACTCGGCGGTAGCCTCAGGCCGGCCGTGGTAGTGGGTCATCATGCCCGGGCCGTAACCGGCAATCTCGCCGACCTCCCCCGCCGGCAGCACGCGCCCGTCGTCCGACAGGATGCGCAACTCGAAGCCGAGCACCGGGGTGCCCACCGTCTCGAACTTCGCCTCGGGCGCACCGGGCTTGAGCATGGTGGCGAAGCCCTCGCTGAAGCCATAGAGCTCGATGAGCTTGTCACCAAAGCGCTCGATGACCTGCCGCTTGGTGTCGCGGCGCAGGGGCGAGCCCGCGCACAGGAGAACCTGCAGGCTGCTCAGATCGCAGGACGGGTCGTTTTCCTGGAGCAACGCAATGTACTGGGCCGGCACCATGAAGCTGTGTGTGATGCGCTCGGCCGCCACAGTGCGCAGGAAAGCGCGGGGCTCGAAGGCTGGCATGACCACGCAGGTTCCGCCGCCAAACAAGACAGGCAGCATCATGAGCCAGGTGCCGTTGGAGTACAGCGAGGTGGTGGTCAGGGCGCGAGAGCGGTCGCCAAAGCCCATCTCGATCGCGTTGGAGACGGCCCAGTGCACCCGCGCTCGATGGCTTTGCACAATGCCCTTGGGCAGGCCGGTCGTGCCCGAGCTGTAGATGATGTTGAAGGGGTCGTCGTGCCGGTAGGCCACCTGCGGCGTCGTGGCCGGGCTGCCTGCAATGAAGTCCAGGAAATCCTGCCAACCCGACGCCTCGCCGTGCACCACGACTCGGCCAGACCGCACAAGGTGCTGAAGACCGGACTCGCAAGGTGCCAGGCGCGTGATGAAGTCCGGCGTGGCGAAGGCGCGGGTGGCGCCACTGTCGTTCAGGAGGGTCACCAGTTGCGGTCCGGTGAGCAAGCCCGACAGGGGCACCACGCAGGCGCCCGCCTTGACGATGCCGAACATGACCTCAAGCATGTCGACCGAGTTGCCCATCATCACTGCGACCCGGTCCCCGCGCTGCACGCCTGCGCCGAGCAAGGCGTTGGCGACCTGGTTGATCCGGTCGTCGAAGTCACCCCAGAGCCGTCGCACCTCGCCGCAGACCACGGCTTCCTGGTGGCGCCGGAAGGTGCCGTGACGCGTCAGGATGTCGGGGATCGTGATATCTGCGGGGTCAATCGATTGCATGAGGGCCTCCTGCCCGGGTATTGGGTAAATCCGTCGCGCCGGCGGGCGGGGGCGGCGGCTGCTCGATGCGCCGCACGCCTGCGCCCACATCGCGCATCAAGGACTGCGCGTCGTCGTCAATCATGCAGTCGCAAAAGTAGGTCCGCTCCAGCCCCGCGCGCTGGGCCGGGGGCTCGCCGCGCAGACCGCGCACCAGGGTCTTGATGTGAGCGCAGGCGCGGGCCGGACGCAGCGTGATTTGGTGGGCCAACTCCCGGGCATGGGCGAGCGCATCGGGCACGCAGGCCTGGGCCAGGCCCAGGGCCAGCATTTCCGCAGGCGTGAACACTCTCCCCAGGAGCATGCACGCCATGGCGCGGCTTTCGCCGAGCAGGGCGGTGAGCGCCTGGGTGCCGCCCGCACCCGGCAGCAGGCCGAGATTGACCTCAGGCAGGCCCAGGGCGTAGTCGCCGTCCTGGACCACGCGCAGATCACACCCCAGAGCCAGCTCGAAGCCCCCGCCCATGGCGGTGCCGTTGAGGGCGGCGATGAAGATCAGCCGATTGCAGCCGATCGCGTCAATCACTTCATGGATGCCCGCTCGGGGCACCAGGCGCTCGGACGAGAAGCGCATACCCCGCGCGCGCATGGCAGTCGCCCGGGCATGGAGCAGGGCGACGTCGTAGTGCCGGATGAAGACGCCCGGCTGCCCGCCGGTGACGATCACCACCCGACCCTCGGGCCAGGCCGCCAGCCGCTGCATCACCTGCAGCAGCTCCTGCTCCATCGCCTCGTCCATCAGACCCTGGTCCGGATTGAAGCAACGCACGATCGCCGTCGCGCCCTCGAAATCCAGGCTGACGCGGGTACCCGCCCAGTTGTTAGTATCCAGCGCCATGTTCGATCCAAAAGACGTGCGGTCGCTTCAGGTGCCGGTCATCGCTGCGCCGATGTTCCTCGTGAGCGGCCCGGACCTGGTGGTGGAAGCGGCGAGGGCAGGCATCGTCGGCGCGTTTCCGACGCTCAATGCGCGGTCGCCGCAGATCCTGGATTCCTGGTTGGCAGACATCACCCGGCGCTGCCAGGGCGCACCTGGCGGCTACGCGGCCAACCTGATCCTGCATGCCTCGAACGCACGGCGCGACGACGACCTCGCCCTGGTGGTGAACCACCGCGTGCCCTGGGTGATCACCTCGGTCGGATCGCCCGTTGCTGTGGTTGAGCGCGTGCGCGCGTACGGCGGCCGGGTGCTCGCCGACGTGGCGACTATCCGCCATGCACGCAAGGCCATCGACGCGGGCGTGGACATGCTGGTGCTCCTGACAGCGGGCGCCGGCGGCAACACCGGTTGGCTCAATCCCTTTGCCTTCATTGAAGAAGTGCGTGGCTTTTGGGACGGCCCGCTGGCGGTCGCAGGCGGCATCACCACGGGTCGCCAGGTGCGCGCCGCGCAGGTGGCCGGCGCCGACCTGGCCTATGTGGGCTCGCCCTTCATCGCCACGCACGAGAGCCTGGCCGAGACGGACTACAAGCAAGCCCTGTGCACCGCGGGCGCAGACGACATCGTCCTGACCGATGCCGTGACAGGCATCCCCGCCAACTTCCTGGCCGGCTCCCTGCGCGCGCAGGGCATCCTGCGGCCAGACGGCTCCTTGCTGCCCCGAGGCGCGGGTGACCTGGCCAGCTGGAAGACCGCCTGGAGCGCCGGCCACGGGGTGGCCTCGATCCGTGACGTCCGCCACGTCGGCGAGCGCGTGCACACGCTGCGCCAGGAGTGGCTCGCGGCCGGCTGACGGAGGCCAGCTCATATGGCGCGGTCCCGACCCTGCCAGTAGCGGGCGCGTAGCTCGCGCTTGAGCACCTTGCCCGTCGCACTGCGCGGCAGGGCCGCCACGAACTCGATGGCCTTGGGCGCGTTCAGAGCACCCAACTGCTGGCGCACCTGGTCCTGCAGCGCCGAGGCTTCCACCGACGCGCCGGGCTTGCACTCGATGACGGCATGCACCGCCTCGCCCCACTTGTCGTCCGGAATGCCGAAGACACAGGCTTCCTGCACGGCCGGATGGGTCATGAGGCACTGCTCGACTCCAGCCGAATACACGTTGAAGCCGCCCGTGATGATCACGTCCTTCTTGCGATCCAGCAGCGTGATGCGCCCCTGGGCATCCACCGCGCCTACGTCACCGGTGTGGTACCAGCCGTGGCGATGCACGGCCTCGCTGGCGACAGCGTCGTCCAGGTAGGCGGCCTGGCTGACCCAGTCGCGCAGCACCACCTCGCCGGGCTCGCCCACTTCGCACCACTGTCCGTCCTCGCGCATCACACGCACCTGCCGGCTGATCGCGGGCCCGCCGATGGAGCGCAAGATAGCCGACGGCGCGGGTGCATCGCCCGCCAGGTGTTCACCCGGCGACAAGGCGGTGATGGGTCCGATCGCCTCGGCCTGGCCGTACATGTTCATCATCACCGGACCGAAAACCTGGAGGGCCTCCTTCAGCGGCGCCTCGGCCATCGGCGCGGCCGCGTACACGAAGTGCTCCAACGTGTCGTAACGAAAGCGGTCCCGCGCCGGGCTGGCCAGCAGCATGTAGATCACCGTGGGCGGCAGGAACAACACCTGGATCCGCTGTGCCTCCAGGGTGCGCAGAATGGTCAGCGGATCCGCCTTGTCCAACAGCACATGGGTGGAGCCGGTGAAGGTGAGCGCGAAGATGAAGGTGCCCGCAAAGTGCGTCATGGGCGCGACCACCAGGTGGCGCTTGGGCGCATGCACCTGCATCGCGAACAGCATGTCCATGCTGGTGACGTAGTTGGACAGGTGGGTGTGCATCACCCCCTTGGAGGCACCGGTGGTGCCGCTGGTCGAATACAGCGTCCACGGCGCCAAGGGGTCGTTGACGGTGTCGGCTGCGCGCTGGCCCTCAGGGGCCATCCAGTCTTCCAGGCACGGCAGGTCGCCCTCTTCCCGGTCGAGGCAGCACCAGGACTGCAGGCCGGGCAACTCGGCCTTCACCCGCGCCGCCAGATCCGACACCTCGCTGTGGTGCACCAGGGCGGTGGGACGATGCCGCTGCAGGATGGCCGCGTTCATCGCCGCGCTGTTTCTGACATTGACCGGCACCAGCACCCCGCCGGCACGCCACACGCCGTACATGAACAGCAGGCCGCGCCAGTCGTTGGGGGAGAGGAAGGCCACGCGGGTGCCTGGGGCTACGCCCATCACCTGAATGCGCGCGGCGATGCGGTGGGTGATCGCCACCGCCCGCGCGTAGCTAACGGCCACGTCGCCTTGAACTACGAAAGGGGTCTCGGGGGTGGCATGGGCCGCCCGATCCAGGGCATCGATCGCGCGCATGCGCTTGCCTCCTTGGGGTCGCCGCCTCAGTCCATCCAGGCCGGGAGTTGCGTGGCGATGGACGGGAACGCGACCAGCAGGGCCAGGATCACCGCCTCCATCACCAGGAAGGGGACGACGCCCTTGAAGAGTTCACGCGAGGTCAACTCGCCACGTGCCGCCGACAGCGCCGCGAACAAGTTCAGTCCGACCGGGGGCGTGACCGCCGCGATCTCGATCAGCTTGATGACCAGCACCCCGAACCAGATGCCATCAATGCCCAGCGCCTTGGAAATCGGGTAGAGGAAGGGCAGGGTGATCACCATGAGCGAGACGCTGTCGACAAAGCAGCCCAGCACCAGGAACAGAACCAGCACCATGGCGATGAACATCGCGGCCGTCAGTTCGACCGACATCACGAAGGTCTTGAGCTCTCCGATGAAGCCGCTGATCAGCAGGAAGCGACTGAACAACAGGCCCGCCATGACGATCAGGAAGAGCATCGCTGAAATCCGAGCGCTCTCGATCAGGCTGTCCCAGAGGGCACCACGCGGGAGGCGGCGGCTGGACAGGGCGATCACCAGCACACCGGCCGCGCCGACCGCACCCGCTGCCGAGGGGGGAAAGACGCCGAAGTAAATGCCACCCAGCACCAGACCGATCAACAGGAAGACGGCCCAGGTGTTGGAGACCGCCTTGAGCTTGTCCTTCAGCGTGAAGCGCTCCGCGATCAGGGGCGCCCACTCTGGCCGGAAGATCAGCATCAGCCGGATCCCCACGAGGTACCCCGCCGCGGTCAGCAGACCGGGGAAGATGCCCGCGATCAGCAGCTTGCCCACGGGCTCGCCCGTCAGCACCGCGTAGAGCACCATCGCGATCGACGGCGGGATGAGTCCCGCCAGCGTCCCGGCAGCGGCCACGCAACCGGCCGAGACGCCGCGGTTGTAGCCGTAGCGAGTCATCTCGGGCAGCGCCATGCGGGTGAAGATACTGGCCGCAACGGTGGTGGAGCCCGAGATCGCCGCGAACATGGCCTGGGCCATCACGGTGGCCATCATCAGACTGCCTCGGATGTGGCTGGTCAGCTTGAACGCCGCCGCATACAGGTCGGTGATGATGCCCGAGCGCGCAGCCAGTGCGCCCATCAGCACGAACATCGGCACGACCGCGAAGTTGTAGTCGCTGGCGAACGCATAGGGCAGCGACTGCAGCGTGGACAGCAGGAACACCGGCCCAATCGCTATATAGATCCCGACGATGGCGACGGCACCGATCGCGTAGGCCACCGGCACGCCCAGGGCGAGCAGCGCGATCATGGCGGCAAAGCCCCAGAGGCCAGTGCTCACGCCGATCCTTCCGTGGCGGTGGCGCGCGCGGGCCGCAGTTTCTGGATCAGCTGCGCAAGAAGGGTCAGCACGCACAGACTCGCCCCGATGGCGCAGGCCAGTTTCCAGGGCCAGACCGGAAAGCCGGAGGTGTCAGCAGAGGCCTCGAAGATCAGGATGCTCTTGAGAGCCTGCTGCCACAGGCCATAAGCAATGAGCCCGATGACGAGGCCACCGCAAATCAGGGTCGCCACATCGCGAACCCGCAGGAAGGTGGGTCCCATCATGGGCTCCAGCAGATCAACCCGAATGTGCTCGGATGCACGCTGGACCGGACCGCAGGCCAGGAAGATGCAACTGGCCAGCAAGGTGCCGGACAACTCGACCTTGAACGACAGGAAAAATCCGACCGTATGGCCCATCACGATGTCCAGGGCACCCACGAACATCATGAGGAACACGGCGCTCGCACACACGGCAAGCGCCGCTTTCTCGATCCACTGCGCCAGCGCGGTCATCACAGGCAGTTGCAGGCCGATTGTCAGTTACGCGAATTCGCGAAGCTTTGAGCGGCCTTGCGCTGCAGCGGGATGAGTTCCTTGATCCTGTCGCCCTGGCCCGCCTTGGTCGAGCGGTCAATCCAGATCTCGATCATGTCGGGCGCGCGCGCGATGAAGGCCGGCAGATCACGCATCGCAACAGTGCTTCCGCCGGTAGCCGTGAACTTCTGCATGGCCTCGGCTTCCACCTTGGGCAGCGCCGCTAGATCGCGTTGCATGGCCTCCTGGGCGACCTGCGTGAACAGCGTCTGCACGGAACGAGGCCAGGCATTGAAGGTCCGAGCGGGCACATACATCTGGAAGGTGGTGAAGGCTCCGGTGTTCAGATCAGACAGGAACGGCGCCACCTTCTGCAGGTCGGCAAAAGGCGTCCACTCGATCGGGCCGAAGTTGCAGTCCAGCGTGCCGCGCTGCAGACCTTCGCGGATTTCAGTGGCCTGGACGCGGGTGGGCACCATGCCGTACGCCTCCATCCAGATCGGCACGAAGGCGCCACCGACCGCGCGCACCTTCAGGCCGCGCAAGTCAGCAGAGGTATTGATCGGCTTGTTGCACAGCAGCTTGTAGGCGGTGGGCACCGTCCACTTGATGACCTTGAGGTTTTGCGATGCCAGTTCGTCCGTCACCACCTTGGTGGCGTAGCTGTCGCGCGCAAGCTCATAGGCGGTCTTTGCATCGGCCGAGACCCGATTGAGCAAGCCCGCGGAAACCGAGGTGAGAGGCAGTTCGGCAGCATGCACGGCCTGAGCGAACACACCAATATCAACCGCGCCATTGGTGACGAGGTTCTTGATCTCAGTCAGTCCGCCAAGCTGGCCGGACCAGAAGATCTGAATCTTGATCTTGCCGCCCGAGCGGCGCTCGATCTCTTCAGCAAACCACTTGTCCCACTCGGCGCCCGGAAAGGTTTGCGCCAGCGGGTGCGCCATCTTCAGCGACAGCGTCGGATAGTCCTGCGCGTGAACCGGCAACGAAAACGCCATGGCGGCGAAGCTCATGAGGAGAAATTTTTTCATCGGCAACTCCAGTCTGTTCGCGGATCGACCACGGAGCGGATATCGCTCCTTGCTGCGTGATCCTAGCCAGTGATTCTTAACAAAACAATCGTTTGGTTGTGCGATGGGTTAGGGGTTTTCCCGCGCCGGCCAAGTACCCGCTCAGACCCTCGTTCCCGACGTTCAACGACGCAGCACGATCACCGAGCAGGCAGCCTCGTCGAAGCCGATCACGCCCCCGCCGTTCTCGGCCAGCGCGATGTCCGCCCCCACCGCCTGCCGCTCGCCGCACTCGCCGCGCAACTGGGCCACCAGTTCATAGATCATCGACAGGCCGGTGGCACCCACCGGATGGCCCTTGGACACCAGTCCGCCCGACAGATTGATCGGCACCGCGCCGCCGATCGCGGTGGCGCCGCTGCCGACGTAGGCGCCGCCCTCGCCCCGCGCGCAAAAACCCAGCATCTCGGCCTGATAGATCTCGCAGAACGAGGTGGCGTCGTGCACCTCGGCCACGTCGATGTCCGCTGGCACCAGGCCCGCCTTGGCATAGGCCTTCTTGGCCGCCAGGTGCGACAGGCCCGGCTCGTCCAGGTCGCGGTACTTGCCCCCAGTCAGGACGCTGGCGCCAACCCGGATGGCGCGCTCCTGCACGCGCGGGGGCAAATCACGCAGGAAGCGCTCCGAGCACAGCAAGGCGGCCGCGGCGCCGTCACCCACGGGGGAGCACATGGAACGCGTCAGGGGCCAGCTGACCTCGCGATCGGCCAGCACCTGCTCGGGTGAAACGGTGAAACGGTACTGGGCCTTGGGATTGAGCGCCCCCATGGCGTGATTCTTGGACGCTGCGTAGGCGATCTGCTCGCGGGTCGTGCCGAAGGTCTTCATGTGATAGGCGGCCTGCATGGCGTAGGTGTCCATGAACAGGGTGCCGCCGCCCGCGTTGACCTGGAAAGGCTTGCCCGATCGCTCGCCGGCATCCCGGTAATAGGCCTGCCACTCTTGCGGGTCGAACTGGTCGATGCCGCCTTCGAAGATCTCGAGCGTGCGCGTGGCATCGCCCGGAAAGAAAGTCTTTTCCACGCCGATGGCCAGCGACAGCTCGGCCTCGCCCGACAGGATGTCTTTGTAGGCCCCATGAAAGGCCATCGAGGCCGTGGCGCACCCGCCCTCCACGTTGATCAAGGGCACGCGCTGCGGGAACAGACCTTCGCGCACCAGCGGCGTGAAACAGACCTGCCCCCGAATGTTGCGCTGGCCGAAGGTGCCCATGCCACAGTTGCCAAACCAGGCTTGTTCGATCTGCTGCGCGAGATCGACCCCGGTGTCCGCTACCACCTCGGTGAAGGCCTCGCGGGTGAGGTCCTTGAAGGTCTTGTCTGGCTGCTTACCGAAGGCGGTGCAGGACACGCCAATCACGTACACGTCTTGCATGAGAACTTCTCCTTGGGCGCGATGGCGTTACTGCAGTACAAGCGGAAGGCTCGACGGCCCGCGCATCACCAGGGCATCGATCCAGTGAACCTCACCTGGGCCCAGACGCATCGAGGAAAAACCCGATACCAGGGCGCCTAGGCAGACCTTGGCCTCCAGCCGCGCCAGCGGGGCACCCAGGCAAAAGTGCAGGCCCTGGCCAAAGGTCAGGTGGCGGTTGGGAGAGCGCTGAATATCCAGCTCATGCGGACGCTCGAAACGGCGTGGATCCCGGTTCGCCGCATTGATCATGGCGAAAACCCGGTCGCCGGCCCGCAGAGCCTTGCCATGCAGCTCGTGATCGACCGCTACCACCCGCGCGATACTGTTGCTCGGCCCGTCGTAGCGCAGAAACTCCTCGACGGCCGAATCGATCAGCTCCGGTCTGTCCCGCAATAGCTGCTGCTGTTCGGGATACGCCAGCATCGCCACCACCGCACTCCCCAGCAAGTTGGTCGTGGTCTCATGGCCGCCGAACAGCACCAGCATGCACATGGCGATCAGCTCGTCTTCGCTGAGCCCACCCCGCTCATCCTGAGCCAGCAACATCTTGGAGATGACGTCGTCGCCGGGCTGGGCGCGGCGCTGCGCGATCAGGCTGCGGAAGTAAGCCGACATCTGGTCCGCGCCCGAGCGGGCCTTGCGGTACTTGTCCTCTTCGGCGCGCGAGGTGCCGATGAACAAGCGCAGGTCATCTGACCACTCCTTGATCATGCGAAAGTCAGCGCGTGCGACGCCCATCATGTCCAGAATGACGTAGGCGGGCAACAAGACGGCCACCTCCTGCATGAAGTCAAAGGGCTGTCCGCGCGGCACCTGCGCATACAGGTCGTCGACCGTGCGGCGGATCTGCGCCGCCATCGACTGAACCATCGGCATGGAGAACACGCCGTTCATCATCTTTCGCAGGCGGGTGTGCTCCGGCGGCGCCTTGAACACCAGCCACTCATTCAGGTAGAGCATCACACCCGACAGGATCTCGCGCCGGTCATCGCGCTGCGCCTCGTAAAAGGGGCGCAAACGGTCCGAGGACATCGTCGGCGACAAGGCCACCTGGCGCACGTCGTCGTAGCGCGTGATGATCCAGCTGCGGATAGCCGGGCTCCAATGAATCGGATCGTGCTCCTGCAAGGACTCATAGAAGGGAAACGGATTTTTCCGGATCGCCTCATCAGTCGGGTCGTAGACGAGTGTGGGGGTCATGAATCCTGCACCTGGGAATCAACCACGAGCCTAGCAGAGCCCCCGCAACCCAAACAAGTGGTTGGTTGGTATCTGGTTCAGGGTTTTCCCGTGGCACCAGTCAACCGCGCCAACCAGGCCCCGGTCAACAGCACCTTCCCCGTCCGGTGCGGCGCGTCTGCAAACGCCAAGGCCTGCGTCACCTGGCCCAGGTCGAAGGTCTGCTGCACCGCCATCCGCAGCGTCCCATCGGCGATCCCCTGCAGCAGCTCGGGCATGGCCGTCTTCGCAACAGCACGGTTTGCTGGGTCAGCAAACCAGCTGGCGAGCCAGAAGCCGCGCACCGACACCGCCCGAAAGACCAGGTCCTCGGGCGCGATCTCACAGGGCTTTTGGCTCAGGAGACCGTACACCGCCACCTGCCCCCCGGAATCGACTGCCGCCGCGAGCTGGCGGGTCGCCTCGCCTGCCACCGCATCCAGCGCCAAGGGAACACGGCACCCGTCCGCCAAGGCTTTCACACGCTGGGCAAACGCCGACGCCGACAAGCCCTCGTCCACGATCCAGTGCTCGTCACCCAGCCGGACACGGTCCACCGCCTGCTCCCGGCGGACGACGTTGATCACGCGAATCCCCATCCGAGCTGCGAGCTGGCGCACGCACTGCCCGACGGCCGAATTCGCTGCGTTCTGGATTACGCACACCTCGCCCTCGAGGGCCACGATGCCGCGCAGGAGCACCCAGGCGGTCATCGGGTTCGCGCTCAGCATGGCGCACTGAAACACATCCACATCCCCTGGGACAGGGAAGACCTGCCGGCTGGAGAGTACGCGCTCATCGCGCCAGGTTCCCCCTGGTGCCAAGGGGATCACCAGCTCACCGACGCGGGGCGTGTCGACATCGGGCGCAACCGCCAAGACGACAGCCACCCCTTCATGGCCCGGCGTATAGGGCAGTGGCGGCTGCACGCCATAACGTCCATCGATCTGCAGCAGGTCGGCCGGATGCACGGTCATCGCCAGCAAGCCGACCCGGATCTGCCCGGGCCCGAGTGGCCCTGCAGGATCCGGGCAGAGGCCGACACGCTGTTCGCGCGGCACGTCATGCGCATAGCGGGTCACCTCCACACGCCGAGCCGGCAGCGCCGTGTACGCCGGAATGTCTTGGATTCGCAAGGAAGATCTGCGCATAGGTGAACCAAACAGTTGTTCGCCCAGTATCTCCCAAGGGCGAAGGCTGACGTGCAGCGGGGCTTGAAACGCCCCGACCACTACCAAGTCGGCAGCGACTCATCCTTGAGCTGTCCGCGCAGCTGCGCGTAATCGGGCACCACGGTGCGCACCGTGTCCCAAAAGCGCGGGCTGTGGTCCATCACTCGCAAGTGGCTCAACTCGTGGGCCACCACATAGTCGATCACCGGCATCCGAAAATGAATCAGTCGCCAGTTCAGACGGATCGACCCGTCGGCGCTGGCCGTGCCCCAGCGGGTACTGGCGCTGCTCAGACTGAGCTTCTTCCACTGCACGCCCAGGCGCTGCGCGAAATGATCCAGGCGTTCGGTGAACAAGCGCTTGGCTTGCCGCATCAACCAGGCCTGCACCGCGTCGCGAATCTGGGCTTCGGTCGCCAGGTGTGACAGCCCCAGATGCAGGGTCAGACTGGGCACACCCGGCAAGGCATCGGGCGCCGTGTGCAGCATGCCACCGCCCTTGGAATCTTGGCGCGGATCGAGCACCACGATCACGGTCTCGCCCAGAAAGGGGAAGGCCGCACCATCGCGCCATTGAATGCGCGCGGTCTCGATGCGCTCACCGCGCACGCGCATCTCGTCGAGCTTTTTCAGGATCCACGCGGACTTGGACTGGAGGGCCGACTCCACCTCGTACAGGGGCACCCACTTGGGCGCGCTCACCGTCAGACCCTCGGGGCCCACCGCAAAACCGATGTTGCGACGACGGCCCCGCCGAAATTCATACGCGACGCGTGTGGTCCCCAACACCGCCTGGCGGTTGGCACGGGGATGGTCAAACTGCGCGGGCGACAGCACACGGTCCAAGGTCTCGGCCGGTGCGCCAGGCGCCGGCGCGCTCACGGGCGCGCGTGCGACGACCGGCGTCGGCGCAGCCGCCTGCGGGGCGGGCGCCGGCGAATCGAACAGGTCAAGGGCGAGTTGCAGAAACCGGTTCATCGGCCTGGGCCTGGGCAGAGAGATCAGCGGCGGGGTAGGCCTCGGGGTCGAGCCTGCGCATCTCGGATTCGATCCACACCTGCACTTCGCGCATCAACTCGTCGGCCTCGCGGCCTTCACTGGGAATCGGCTGGCCAATCGACACGTCGACGATGCCCGGTCGCTTGATCAGGGCCTTGCGCGGCCAGCACTTGGCCGAGGTCACCGCGATCGGGATCACCGGCGCACCGGTGGCAATGGCCAGGCGCGTACCGCCCGTCTTGTAGTTGCCGACTTCACCGCGAGGAATGCGGGTTCCCTCCGGGAACATGATCACCCAGATCCCCTGCGCCAGCAGACGCTGACCCTGTTCGACCACCTTGTTAAAGGCCTGCGCGCGCTGACTGCGATCGATGTGGACCATGTCCAGTCGGCGCATCGCCCAGCCGAAAAACGGCACATGGAGCAACTCGCGCTTGAACACATAGGCCAGCGGATGCGGCATCAGCGTGGGCATCAGAAAGGTCTCGAACGTCGACTGGTGCTTGACCAGCAGGACGGCGGGGCTGCCGTCACCGGGCGGCAGGTGCTCCATGCCCGTCACGCGCACCCGCATCCCCAGGATCCAGCGCGCGCTGCTCACGCAGCCTCGCAGCCACCAGGTCGCGAGCCAATACAGGGGCGCACCGCGGATAAAGATCGAGGCCACGATCACGAGCGTGGCCCAGACCGCCAAAGAAGCCCCCATCCACAGGCCATGCACCACCGAGCGGATCACGTTCAGCATGGTCAGCGCGCGCCCGCAGCGCGGGCGATCAGGTGCTCGGCGAAGGCGGCCAGGTCCTCGTGCACGCGCGTGGCTGCCGGAAAAGTCTCGGGCAAGGCGCGCCCGCGATACCCCGCGCCCTTGCCCGTGAACACCAGATGCGGCTCGCACCCAACGGCGACGCCCGCTTGCAGGTCACGGAGTTGATCGCCCACCACCGGCACGCCGTGCAGGTCTACGCCAAAACGCTCGCCGATTTGTTCGAACAACCCGGGCAGCGGCTTGCGGCAGTTGCAGGCATCGTCGGGTGTGTGCGGGCAGTAGAACACCGCATCGACCCGCCCGCCCTGCGCCACCAGTAGCTTGTGCATCTTGGCGTTCATGGCGTTCAGAGCCGCCACGTCGAAAAGCCCCCGACCCAGACCGGCTTGATTGGTCGCCACCACCACATGCCAACCGGCATGGTTCAAGCGCGCAATCGCCTCGATCGCGCCGGGCAGAGGCACCCACTCGTCGGCTGACTTGATGTACTCCTGGCTGTCGGCATTGATGGTGCCGTCACGATCGAGGATGACGAGCTTCATGCAGCCAGCCGCGATAGATCCGCCACCCGGTTCATCGCCCGGTGCAGCAGGGCCAGCAAACCCAGGCGGTTCAGACGCAGGTCGGCTTCTTCGGCATTGACCATCACACCATCGAAGAACGCATCGACCGGCGCGCGCAGCGCCGCGAGCATCTGCAAAGACCCTGTGTAGTCCCCCGCCTGAAACTTCGCGTCGGCCTGCGGCACGAGCTGGCCCACCGCTGCATGCAGCGCCTTCTCGGCGTCCTCCTGGAGCAAGGCCGGATTCACATGGGCGTCGGCGCGTTCGGCTTTCTTGAGGATGTTGGCGATCCGCTTGTTGGCGGCTGCCAGCGCGGGGGCTTCGGGCAGCGCCGCGAAGGCGCGCACCGCGGCCAGTCGCTTGGCCACGTCGCCCAGACGCTGCGGCTGCAGGGCCAACACCGCGTCCACTTCCTGAGCGCTGTAGCCCTGCTCGCGCAGCAAACCCGCCAGGCGCTCGTAGACAAAGGTGGACAGCTGCCCCAGCGCCTCCGGCGCCGCCTGCGGGAACAGCGCCATCGCCGACCCGAGCAGCTCGCCCAGTGCCAGCGGCAGGTCACGCTCCATCAGCATGCGCACGATGCCCAGCGCGTGACGACGCAGCGCAAAGGGATCTTTGTCGCCGGTGGGCAACTGGCCGATGGCGAACAAGCCTGCCAGGGTCTCGAGCTTGTCGGCCAAGGCGACGACCAAGCCCGTGGCGTGCCGCGGCAGTGCGTCGCCCGCGAAGCGCGGCTTGTAGTGGTCTTCGATCGCGTCGGCGATCTCGGCGGACAGGCCATCGGCCTGCGCGTAGTAACGGCCCATGATGCCTTGCAGCTCGGGGAACTCGCCCACCATGTCGGTGAGCAAGTCGGCCTTGGCCAGATGGGCCGCCTGGTCGGCGTGCTGCGCGAGGGCGTCATCGCCCAATTGAGCCCCGATCAAACGGGCCAACGCGCGCACGCGCTCGGTGCGCTCACCCTGGGTGCCCAGTTTGTTGTGATAGACCACCTTGGCCAGACCGGCCACCCGCGAGGTCAGCGACTTCTTGCGGTCTTGATCAAAGAAGAACTTGGCATCGGCCAGACGCGGACGCACCACGCGCTCGTTTCCGCCGACCACCGCGCTGGCGTCGGCCGGACAGATGTTGCTCACGACCAGGAACTGGTGGGTCAGGCGCCCCGACGCATCGAGCAAGGGGAAGTATTTCTGGTTGGCCTTCATCGTGAGGATGAGGCACTCCTGCGGCACATCCAAGAACTGCTTCTCGAACTGGCACAAAAGCACATTCGGACGCTCGACCAGCGCAGTCACTTCATCGAGCAGCGCGTCGTCGTCGATCGGGCGCACACCGCCGCCCACCTTCGCCGCGGCGGCGGCCAGCTGGCGCGCGATCTCGGCGCGGCGCGCCTCGAAGCTGGCGATCACGGCGCCGTCTCGCGCCAACGTTTCGGCATAGGCGTCGGCATGGGTCAGCGTCACCACGGGCTGGGCCGCCTCGAAACGGTGGCCGCGGGTGGTGTTGCCGGCAGTCAGTCCCAGCGCCTGCACCGGCACCACGTCAGACCCATGCAGCGCCAGCAGCGAATGCGCGGGCCGCACGAACTTCACATCGGTCCAGCCATCGGTCAGCTGGTAGGTCATGACCTTGGGGATCGGCAGCTTGGCAATCGCCTCGGCCAGCGCCTTCTGCAGGCCCTCGGCCAGGGTCGCGCCGCGCACCTGGCTGTCGTAGAACAAGGCCTCGGCCTTGCCATCGGGCGCGCGCCGCAGCGACGCCGCCACCGAGGCATCCGCCCCCAGCGACTGCAGCTTCTTGATCAAGGCCGGCGTGGGCGCGCCGGCGGCGTCCAGGCCCACGCTCACAGGCATCAGCTTGTGTGACACCGACTTGTCTGCGGCCTGCGAGGCCACAGCGGTGATATGCGCTGCGAGTCGGCGCGGGGAGGCAAAAGCGGTGAGGGTGGCGCCGCTTGTCGCGAGACCCTGCGCTTGCAGTTGCTCGCACAGCACGTCAGCAAAGGCCAGCCCCAGTTTCTTCAGCGCTTTGGGGGGAAGCTCCTCGACAAAGAGTTCGACGAGCAGGTTCTGTGAATTCGCCATGGTGCTCAAGCCGCCTTCTTCTGAAGATCGGCCACCCACTCACGCGGCGCCATCGGAAAGCCCAGTCGCTCGCGGCTCTCGTAGTAGCTCTGGGCCACGGCGCGCGCCAGGTTGCGGATACGGCCGATGTAGGCCGCACGTTCGGTCACGCTGATCGCGCCGCGCGCATCGAGCAGGTTGAAGCTGTGGGCCGCCTTGAGCACCTGCTCGTAGGCGGGCAGGGCCAGCTGCTGCTCCATCAGGTGCTTGGCCTGTTTCTCGTGCGCGGCAAAGGCGGTGAACAGAAAA
>JBIKUT010000138.1:0-5961 GCA_044347465.1 Ramlibacter sp. | reverse complement strand
GGGATTGATCTCCAACAGGTGGAGGCCCCCGTCGGGTGCGCGTTTGAAATCGAACTTGGCCACCCCGCGCAAGCCGATGCGGGCCGCGACGTCACGCCCCAGCGCCGCGACATCCGCGCCCTGCGTGCGAATGTCGGTGAGGGTCAATGCGGTGCTGTGACCGTAGGTGGCGGGAAGCGTGCGGATCTTGCGCCCGGTGAATTCGCCGGCCACCTCGCCTTGCGCATCGACATACACGTGGTAACTCTCCATCGCTGATTCAGGACCGGGAATCAGCTCCTGCGCCAGCAGATCGATGCCGGCGGCAGTCAATCGCGGCCACAGCGCCGCCAGGTCCGCCACGCCCCCGAGCGCGAGGGCCTTGCCCCCTCGTTCAATCGTGGCCCAGGACTCAAGACGGGTCAGGGGTTTGACGATCAGCGGATAACGCAGGTCCAGCGCTGGCGGCTGCGAGTCGGGGGTGGGGTGCAGCACGCGCGTGCGCGGCACCGGAAGCGCCCGCTCCTCTGACAAGCGCTGGAAGCGGGCCTTATCAACCAGTTGCTCGATGAAGTCGGCCTCGGGCAAGGCAAAGCGAAACGCCTGCGCGAGCCGACGGCGGTGACGTGACACCATCAGCAGGTGGGTGTCCTCCTGGAAAAACAGAACGGGTGGCTGCGCTTCGCGCAGACCCGCGGTGACCAAGGCTTCGACCCATTCCTCTTCACTGCCGTCCTCCATCTTGAGAGGCAGCAGACGTTCGGTGTAGCGCGAATGCGCCAAGCCGCAGTTTTCAGACGCGACCACCGCGCAACGGATACCCGCCAGGCCCAAGGGCCGGACCAGATCCATGTCGCCCAGCACGTAGGCCAGCGGATCGCGTGGCGGGCGTCGCTTTCGAAGAGCACCAAGCATGAGAATTCCCGTGGCGAGCGGCAAGGGGTGGGGCGCTTGAATTTAAAGGCGCAGCCACGATGCCACGTCACCCGCGGCGCTGACCTCATGTAGGCGCCGCCTGCTGCCCGGTGAACGCCGAACAGGTTGGAAGCTGAAGGGGGAGACGCCGCGCCGACCTAGGCGCTGGCCCGAGCGTGCCACGCGTCCATCAGCACCTGCACCACCCGCGCGGGCTGCTCCTCGTGGGCCAAGTGACCCAGACCTTCCAGCACGATCTTGCGCACCGATGCGTCGGGGGCCAGCCGCGCCAGGACCCGATCGGCATCGCCAGGGGGCACGGTGGCATCGAGGCTGCCCACCACCAGCAGCAAGGGCGTGGGCAATCGCGGCAGATCGCGCTCGAAGGCGGGCAGATCCCAGCCCGCCATCATGCCCAGCGCACCCTCGGCATGACCGGGGTTGGCCGCCAGGCGCGCATACAGTTCGCGGCCTCGCGCATCCAGTGTCGAGCCGGTGCTATCGAGCAGCCGCTGGATCACCGAGGCATCCGAGGCGCTCCACGCAAACAGGCGCGGCACACCCGGCAGGATCGCCATGAGACGCGCCGCCGGCGAGAACACGCGGCCCGCCAACCCGCCCAGCGCCAGTAAGGCGCCATTGAGCGACACCAGCAAGTGAGGTGCGATCGCGCCATCGATGGCCATGCGCGCGCCGATGGCCGCACCCGCCGAATGCCCCACCACCAGCTGCGGCGCGAAGTCCAAGGCCGACAGCAGACGCGTCAGCGCCTGCGCCATCCCAGGCAAGGACAGCTGCGCGGAGCCGATGCCATCAACGGGCAGGCTGGTGTAGCCATGCCCCGGCAGGTCCATGGCCAGCACCTCAAAGTGCGGCTGGAGCAAGGGCGCGACATCGCGCCAACTGTGGGTCGATGCGCCCGTGCCGTGTATCAGCAGGCAACGCGGCGCGGGCAGCGAGGAGGGGGTGGTGCAAGCAAAGCGCTGCACATGCCAGCGCAAACCATCACAGGCCATGAAAGCGCTGTGCGCGCGGTGCGGCCAGTCCGCGCCTTCACGGTCCCAGTCCAAACGACGCTGCATCAGGTGCGTCCGGTCGCCAGTCGAACGGCCTGCGACATCGCGCGCGCGTCGGCATGCGGCAAGGGCAGGTAGGTCGCGCCCATGCACTGCGCCAGCGCTTGCGCGCCCGTCTGCGGCTGCGGCGACGTGTCCAGCAGCAAGGCGCTTGCGCCGCAGGCGCGCAAGGTCGCTGCAGCAGCGAGTGCGTCTTGCGTCGCGCGCTCGCGCCCGGGTGTGCCATCGCGGGCGATGTTGGCGCGCCCGTCGGTGAGCATCACCACCACCGGCGTATCACCTGCGCGCCGCACCGATTCGGCCAGGCTGCGCGCCGCATCGAGCGCCGCCGCCAGGGGCGTGCCACCACCCCCGGGCAGCCCGGCGAGGCTGCGTTTGGCGCGCGCGAGTGAACGCGTCGGCGGCAGCAACAACTCGGCGTGCGGCCCGCGAAAGGCGATCACCGCCACACGGTCACGCCGCACATAGCAATCGGCGAGCAACAGTTCGACCGCCCCCTTGGCCTCGGCCAGCCGATGCAAGGCCGACGAGCCCGAAGCGTCCACCACAAAGATCGCGGTGGTCGAGGTGTTCTGTTTGAAGCGGGTGACATGAAAGTCTTCGCGCCGCACATGAATGCGGCGGGCCTGGGCCTCGCCCGTGGCCTGACGCGCGCGCAGGCCCTGCCAGGGTGCGGCCGCACGCAGCGTCTCCAGCACGTTCAGTCGCGCGCCGCCGCGCGGCTCGCCGCGACGCGCGCCGACGGGGCGTCCGCGAATCCATCCTTTTTGCAAGGCGCCCGAGCGTCCGCCCGCTTGCGTGCGGCTGCGGGTGCGCTCGCCCATCGCGATCAGGGCCAGCAGGCCCGGCGGGATCGCCGCCTGCGTCGCTTCCACCACGCGCTCGGCCAGCTCCTGGGCCGCCGCGGCATCGTCACGATCGTCCGGTGCTTCGCGGTCGCGATCCGACGGCGGTGGGGGTGGGGGTGGCTCCTCGGGTGCCGCTTGCTGCGCGTCGTCGGTCTCGGGCTGCGGCAAGCGTGTGGCCCGATGCGCCAACACCAGGCGCGCAGCCAACGCCGCATCCTCCTCGGTCACTGCCTCGCGCCCGTCGAGCGCCGCAGCGGCACACGCAACGCGCAAAGCCAACAAGGGCGCACGCATCGAATCCACGCCCAGGGCCAGCGCCGCAGCGCACAGGGCTTCCAGATAGGACGCATCCACCTGCACGCGCGGCAAGCGTGCGCGAGCTGCCGCCACCGTCTCGGGCGTCAGCGCCAAATCACACAGACCCCGCAGCGCATCGGCCTCGAGTCGAAATGCCAGTCGCTCACGCAGGGCCACGGGCAGTTGCTCGTCGTCGTCCAGTCCTTCGTCCAAGGCGATCAGGCCCACGCGCGCCGGCAAGCGTTGGCCCAGGCCATCACGCTCGAGTCTCACCTCGCCAGCATCGAGCACCGCAGCCAATCGCGCCGCCACGCCCGGCGTGATCCGCTCGGCCATCGCCAGCGTCACCACACCGCCATCGGCCTGCGCCAACAGGCCTTGCTGCATCACCGGGCGACCCGCTTGCAGCGTGGCCGCGAAATCGAGCCCCCCGAGCAGCGCCGGATCCGCCACATTCAGGGGCAGTCGGCGTTGGGGGGTGCCTGCGGGCAGCACGTCGCGCAAGAAGGTAAGCCAGGCTTCGCGGTCCGCGCCGTGCGGGGCACGCAACACCACACCGCCCAGGCCCACCGGATCGATCGCCAGCAAGGTGGCGGCCGCCAGCGCGTCCGACTGCGCCTGGACCTGCTGGTCGGCCACGGTCTGCCTCAGGCCGCAGCCAGGTGTTCGGCCACGGCGCGGTCGACCCGCACCGTTGATCCGGAGTCGTCCAGCGGATTGCGACGCAGGCGATGGCGCAGGGCCGGTGCGGCAATGCGGCGCAGGTGTTCGATCGTCACCTTGCGCGCGCCATCGAGTGCGGCCAGCGCGCGCGCGGCGCGCACCAGCGTCAGGTCGCCGCGCAATCCATCGGTGCCCAGGGCCATGCACAGAGCGGCGGACCGCTCGCGCACCGCGTCGGTCACCTCCACCTCGTGCAGGCGCTTGCGCGCGCGCACCAGTTGCTTGCGTATGCGTTCGTCCTCTTCGTTCCACTGGGCGGCAAAGCCCGAGGGGTCACGCTCGAACGCGTCGCGGCGCTTGACCACCTCGACGCGCGAAGCCAGGTCCGACGGCGTCTTCACTTCCACCGACAGGCCAAAGCGATCCAGCAGCTGCGGGCGCAGCTCGCCTTCTTCCGGGTTGCCGCTGCCCACGAGCACGAAACGCGCGGGGTGTCTGACCGACAGGCCCTCGCGCTCCACCACGTTCTCGCCCGAGGCCGCCACATCGATCAACAGATCGACCAGGTGGTCCTCCAGCAGGTTCACTTCATCGATATAGAGAAAACCGCGGTTGGCCCGCGCCAGCAGCCCCGGCTCGAAGGCCTTGACGCCCTGCGACAGCGCGCGCTCCAGATCCAGCGCGCCGACCACGCGGTCCTCGGTCGCCCCCAAGGGCAGGTCGACCACCGGCACCGGCACCAGCTTGCCCGCGCGCGCCTTGCCCGAGGCCGAGGCGGCGCACTGCTCGCACACCCCCGCGGTCGCCGCCGGGTCGCAGCCATAGGGGCAGCCGGTGGCCACCTTGATCGGCGGCAACAAGGCAGCCAGGGCGCGCACGGCCGTGGACTTGCCGGTGCCCCGGTCGCCGAACACCAGCACGCCGCCGATGCTGGGATCCACGGCGACGGCCAGGATCGCGAGCTTCATCTCGTCCTGGGCAACGATCGCGGAGAAAGGAAAAGGCACAGCCATGGGGTGTCAACCTAAAGTGTCAACTTAAATTGACATCTAGTATGTCACAGCCCGTCCCTGTTGGGAACGGTCAGAACCCAGGGGGCCGGCGAAATCAGCCTGCCGCCTATGATGGCGGGTTGTCCTGAACCCGCCCCTGCCTTGAACACACCGACCGACGGCCCGTACCTGGCGTCTGCACTCGCGGCGCAGCGCATCGCGATCCGCGGCGCGCGCACGCACAACCTGAAAAACATCGACCTGGACATCCCCCGCAACCAGCTGGTGGTGATCACCGGCTTGTCGGGTTCGGGCAAGTCGTCCCTCGCCTTCGACACGCTGTATGCCGAGGGTCAGCGCCGGTATGTGGAAAGCCTCTCGGCCTATGCCCGCCAGTTTCTGGCCCGCATGGACAAGCCCGATGTCGACGTGATCGAGGGCCTGTCGCCCGCCATCTCCATCGAGCAAAAGGCCACCAGCCACAACCCGCGGTCCACCGTTGGCACCGTCACCGAGATCCACGACTACCTGCGCCTGCTGTTCGCCCGCGCCGGCACCCCGCACTGCCCGACTCACGCCCTGCCACTGGCCGCGCAGACCGTCTCGCAGATGGTCGACGCCACGCTGGCCCTGCCCGCCGACACCAAGATCATGGTGCTGGCCCCCGTGGCGCGTGACCGCAAGGGCGAGTTCGGCGATCTGTTTGCGCAGATGCAGGCCCAGGGCTATGTACGGTTTCGAATCAATGGCCAGGTGCTGGAATTCAGCGAATTGCCCCAGCTGAAAAAAACCGAGAAGCACGACATCGACGTGGTCATCGACCGCCTGAAGGTGCGCGAGGACATGCAGCAGCGCCTGGCCGAAAGCTTCGAGGCCGCCATGCGCCTGGCCGAGGGCCGCGCCGTGGTGCTGGAGATGGACAGCGGCGCCGAGCACATGTTCAACGCGCGCTTTGCCTGCCCCATCTGCCACTACGCCATCGGCGAGCTCGAGCCGCGCCTGTTCTCCTTTAACTCGCCCGCCGGCGCCTGCCCCACCTGCGACGGCCTGGGCCATACCGAATACTTCGACCCGCAGCGCGTGGTCGCCTTTCCCTCGCTGTCGCTGGCCTCGGGCGCGATCAAGGGCTGGGACCGACGCAACGCCTATTACTTCAACCTGGTCGAGTGCCTGGCCAAGCATTACGGCTTC
>JBIKUT010000137.1:0-5965 GCA_044347465.1 Ramlibacter sp. | reverse complement strand
CACCTTCGCGGCGGCGGTGTTCTTCCTGTTCACGCGCGGCCTGCACCTGTCGGTGGAATTCACCGGCGGCACCGTCATGGAAGTGGCCTACACCCAGCCGGCGAACGTCGAGCAGATCCGCCAGACCGTGGCGGGCCTGGGCTACTCCGACGTGCAGGTGCAGAACTTTGGCACCGCGCGCGACGTCATGATCCGCCTGCCCGCTCAAAAGGGCGTGAGCTCGGCGCAGCAAAGCGAGAAGGTGTTGGTGGCCCTTAAGGCCGCCGATCCGACGGTCAACCTGCGTCGCACGGAGTTCGTCGGCCCCTCGGTGGGCGAGGAGCTGGCCGCCGACGGCCTCAAGGCCCTGGGCGTGGTGGTGGTGGGCATCATGATCTACCTGGCGCTGCGCTTCGAATGGAAGTTCGCGGTAGCGGCCATCCTGGCCAACCTGCACGACGTCATCATCATCCTGGGCTTCTTCGCCTTCTTCCAGTGGGAGTTCTCGCTGGCGGTGCTGGCGGCGGTGCTGGCGGTGCTGGGGTACTCGGTCAACGAATCGGTGGTGATCTTTGACCGGATCCGCGAGAACTTCCGGCGCTTTCGCAAGATGGACACCACCGAGGTGATCGACAACGCGATCACCTCCACCATCAGCCGCACCATCATCACCCACGGCTCCACGCAGATCATGGTGCTGTCCATGCTGCTGTTTGGCGGCGCCACCCTGTACTACTTCGCCTTGGCCCTGACCATCGGCATCTTGTTCGGGATTTACTCGTCGGTGTTTGTGGCCGCGGCCATCGCGATGTGGCTGGGCGTCAAGCGCGAAGACCTGATCAAGGCCCCGCCGCGCAAGGACGATCCGAACGACCCCAACGCGGGCGCGTCGGTTTAAAGCCTCGGGGTCAGTGGGCCAGTCGGCCCTCGCTGTCGTCGCACAGCTCGTCGAGGATCAGCGCGTCGGGCTCTTCGCCGAAGCTCCAATAGACCATCAGCACGATGATCTTGAGCGCGTCCAGCGCCATCGGGTTGCCCGAGGCCGCCATCGCGCGGTCGATCACGATCTCGCGCATCGGCGCCGGCAGCACGCCGGCCGATTCCAGGAAGGACAGGAAGCCCAGGCACTGTGCGCCCAGATGGTCTTGCTCGGCGACGGAGTAGACCCGTAGGCTGTGTGCAGACTGCTCCTGCAAGGCAAAGGCGGGCGCCTCGTCGGGGACGGTTGCAGGGGTGGGGGACAGCTTGATCGATTGCGCCGCGAAGTTCAGGCCATCGAGCCAGACCAGCGCGTCGTGGATTTCTTCGGCTTCGAAGCCGTGGGCGCTGAGTTTGCGTCCGAGTTGTTGCAACTCAGGACACGCATCGCCTCGCCAGTAGTTTTCGTAAACAAACACCAGCACTTCAAACATGGGTCCAATATAGCCCAGAAGAGGGGGGTGTCGGCAAGTCCCGTGTCGCGCGCGGGGATTGGCCGCCTCAGGCACTTGCGATGCGCTGGTAAAGGCCCCCGGGCAGGCGGGCGACCGACCCCTGCAACTCCAGGGCGAGCAGGCGTGCCAACAGGCTGGCGGTATCCAGGCCGGTGCGCGCGCACAGGGCGTCGAGCGTGACCGGGTCATGGCCCAGGGCCTGCAGCAGGGGGTCGTCTGGCGCGCCGGCTGCAGCCTCCGGCGAGGGCGCCGGGTCGGGCGCGGGGGTGGCGGCCGCCCGGGGCAATTCGTCCAGCACGTCCTGGGCGGTTTCCACCAGCTTGACGCCCTGCTTGATCAGGGCATGGCAGCCGCGTGACTGGGGCGCGTGAATGGAGCCCGGAATGGCGAACACCTCGCGCCCCTGCTCGGCGGCCAGGCGCGCGGTGATCAGCGAGCCTGATTGCACCGCCGCCTCGACCACCAGCGTGCCGCGCGCCAGCGCCGACAGGATGCGGTTGCGGCGCGGAAAATTCTCGGGCAGCGGCGGGGTTCCGAGCAGGTATTCGCTCAGGACCAGGCCTCGCGCGGCGATGCGGCCGGCCAGCGCCGCATGCTGTGCGGGGTAGACGCGGTCCAGGCCCGTGCCGACGACGGCCAGGGTCACCAGGCGGGGCGGCGCGTCGCCGCGATCGGCCGATACGTTCGGCAGGGCCTCGAGCGCGCCCTCGTGAGCCGCTGCATCGATGCCCAGGGCCATGCCCGAGACCACGCACCAGCCGGCCTGCGCGAAGCTGCGCGCGAACTGTCTGGCATTGAGCGCGCCCTGCGGGGTCGGGTTGCGGCTGCCGACGATGGCGATGCCCTCGGGCCACACCAGCGGACTGGGTTCGCACAGCGCCTGGCCCATCGCGTACAGCAGCAGGGGTGGGTCTTCGGTGTGCAGCAGCGCCTGGGGGTAGTCGGCGTCGGCCAGCGTCAGCACGCGGCGACCCGCGTCGCCTTGCGCCAGCCATTGCCAGGTGGTCTTGACCTGTTCGGCCAGAGCGGGCGGCTCGGTCTGCAGGGCCTGCACCTGCGCCCGAGAGACGGTGTCGCGCAGGGCCGCGGCATCGGCCGCAAAGATGCGTGAGGGGAGCCCGAAGGCCGCCAGCAGGCGGCGCGCAGCGCCCAGGCCCACCTGCGGCGTGAGGGCCAGGCGCAGCCAGCCAGCGAGTTCGTCGCGGTCCATGGTGCTCAACGCGGAAGGACCACGCGGTCGCCCACCCTCACCCCGTCGGCCGTCTCGAGGATCAAGGCGTAAGACAGCCGGTCAAAGGTGCGAAACACCATCAGCAGGCCATTGCGCTCGTCGGGCAGCTGGATGCGTTCGGGCAGGCCTGGCGCGGTGCGATCCGGCAGCGGCGTGCCGCTCTTGATCAGGGCCAGGACATGGCCGCTGGCCAGGCCGTCGGCGCTGCCCTTGTTGATCACCACCACCTGGTTCTGGCCGGCCATGCCCACGGCATGGCCATACATCGAGGCGACGCGCCCGTCGTCCAGGGGGGCTTGCGGCGCGCGTGGCACGTAGCGGGGGAACTCGCGCGGGGGTTCGGGCAGCAGACGGTCGCCCGCTCGGATCTCTTCGCGGGCCGACACGATGTCCAGGACGGCGGGCACAGGCAGGCCCTCGGCTGCCGCCTGCCGGCCCTGCGGCCGCAACAGGAGGGCCCGGCCGATGTACTGGGCCTCGTACCCCAGTACCGCGCCGGTGCTCGGGTCGTGCAGGGCGCGTGCCTCGCGAAAGATCCGCAGGACCGCGCCAGGCCCCGGCTCGGTGTCCAACGCCGAGCCGGCCGGGCCGCGGGCATAGGCGCGATCGCCCCGCGTAAGCAGCACGCGGCCCTCGGGCGCCGCGACGATGCGGGGCGCCTGCGCGAGGACCGCCTCGTCGACGATCAGGGGCTCGACCAGGAAGGGTTCGATAAGGTGAGGCTCCAGCGCAGGCAGGGCCGCTTGCGGCATCAACTGCACCCGCACCCGAGGCGACAGGCGCAGGGCCGGCGGCGGCTCGGTGTCTGCGGCAGGCTCGGTGCCGGCTGCCCCGGCGGGGCCCCCGGGGGACTGAGCCCAGGCCGCTGCGAGGCATCCGCCCAGCATCCATCCCAGGACCCGAAGCATGAACTTTTGGACGAATGGATTCATGGAAAGGCCGCCATTAATTAGTTATTAGGAGTTAATTGTGCGCCAGCCCCTCGTGTCGGGCAATGTGCCGGCCCCGGCCCGCGCAGGGGATGCGATCGATGGAGGACAATCGGTGCCATCCCACCCGCCACCCCGGTATTTCCATGGCTGTTCTTCCGATCCTTGTCTACCCCGATCCCCGCCTGCAGACCGTCGCCAAGCCGGTGGCGGCTGTCGATGCGCGCGTGCGCCAGCTGGTGGCGGACATGCGCGAGACCATGTATGAAGCCCAGGGCATCGGCCTGGCGGCCACGCAGGTGAACGTGCACGAACGCGTGATCGTCATCGACGTGTCCGAGAAGCGCGACGCGCCCATCACCCTGATCAATCCCGAGATCGTCTGGGCCAGCGACGAACGCCGTGCCGGCGAGGAAGGCTGCCTGTCGGTACCCGGCATCTACGACGGGGTCGAGCGCTCCGTCGCCGTCAAGGTGCGTGCCCTCGACGAGAACGGGCAGGAGCACACCCTTGAGGCCCAAGACCTGCTGGCCATCTGCATCCAGCACGAGATGGATCATCTGCAAGGCAAGGTCTTCGTCGAGTACCTGTCCCTGTTCAAGCGCACGCGCATCAAGACCAAGTTGATGAAGGCGCAGCGCGAGACGGTCCGCGCCTGATCGTCGTCGTGGAGTCACACCTTTGATGGGGGCGCCCCTACGCGTCATCTTCGCGGGCACGCCCGAGTTCGCCCGCGCGGCGCTCGAGCGCCTGCATGCGGCGGGTCATGTGATCGCGCTGGTCATGACCCAGCCCGATCGACCCGCCGGGCG
Organism: Ramlibacter sp.; assembly: GCA_044347465.1. Lineage (GTDB taxonomy): Bacteria > Pseudomonadota > Gammaproteobacteria > Burkholderiales > Burkholderiaceae_C > Ramlibacter. The sequence goes on along the minus strand of JBIKUT010000137.1, from coordinate 1,581 downwards.
CGGCATGAAGCTGCAGGCCTCGCCGGTCAAGCAGTACGCGCAGGCCCAGGGTCTGCCCGTGGCCCAGCCCCTGGGCCTGCGCCTGCAAGGCAAGTACCCCCAAGATGCCCAAGCGGCCCAGGCCGCCATCGCCGCCGCACAGGCCGATGTGATGGTGGTGGCCGCCTATGGCCTGATCCTGCCGCAGTGGGTGCTGGACGCGCCGCGATGGGGCTGCCTGAACCTTCATGCGTCGCTGTTGCCTCGCTGGCGCGGCGCTGCGCCGATCCACCGCGCCATCGAAGCGGGCGACGCCGAGACCGGCATCACCCTCATGCAAATGGACGCGGGGCTAGACACCGGCGACATGCTGCAGGTGCAACGCTTGCCGATCGAGCCCACCGACACCACCACCACCTTGCATGACAAGCTGGCCGATCTCGGCGCGCGCATGATCGTGGACGCCCTGCCGCATCTGGCCGCTGGCAGGCTGGTGCGCACACCGCAGCCCGAAGACGGCGTGACCTACGCGCACAAGATCGAGAAATCCGAGGCCGAGGTGGACTGGTCACTGCCGGCCCCCGCCATCGAGCGGCGGCTGCGCGCCTTCGACCCGTTCCCCGGCGCCACCAGCAGCGTGCAGGGCGAGGCCGTGAAGCTGTGGCGCGCGCACTGCGAGGCCGCACCTGCGGGCGCGCCGGCCGGCACGATCCTGGCTATTGACGCCGCCGGTGTGCACGTGGCCTGCGGCGAGGGCGCCCTGTGCCTGACGCAGCTGCAACGCGCGGGCGGCAAGCGTTTGGCGGCCGCTGATTTCCTGCGTGGCTTTCCGCTCGCGCCGGGCCAGCGCTTCGGGGCGGCGGCCTGATGTTCTGGCACGCCCACTTGCGCGCCCACCCGGAGTTTCGCGCCGGCCTGCGTGACATGGTGCCCCAGGCCACCGGCACCGCGATCTGGGGCCTCATGACCGGGGTGGCCATGGTCAAGTCCGGCCTGTCGGTGATTGAGGCCCTGGCCATGACGTTCCTGGTGTACGCCGGCAGTTCGCAGCTGGCGGCCCTGCCGCTGCTGGTGGCGGGCGCACCCGCCTGGGTGATCCTGGCCACGGGTTTTTGTGTGAACCTGCGCTTCGTTGTTTTCAGCTTGCATCTGCGTTCGTACCTGATGCACCTGCCGCTGCTGCGCCGCGCGGTGGCGGCCTACCTCACGGCCGATCTGAGCTACGCGCTGCACACCCACCGCTACCCGCAGCCGCCCCAGGATGACGCCGAGCGCCACGCCCAGGAGGCCTATATGGCCGGCCACATCTGCACCATCTGGGTCAGCTGGATGGTGGCCAGCACCCTGGGCATCGTGCTGGCGAATGCGGTGCCGACCACCTGGGGCTTGGGCTTTGCCGGCATCTTGTGCCTCGTGAGCATTTCCTGCGCGCTGGCTTCCACCCCGATGCGCGTGCTCGCGGCGGCGGTGGCGGGCGCGACGGCCGTGGCGGCCTATGCCTTTCCGCTGCGCCTGAACATCGTGGTGGCCATTGGCGTGGCCGTGCTGGTGTGCATGACCCTGGAGCAGCGCCTCAAGCCCGCAGCGGGCGCGGGTGAGGGC